>CAZSNS010000017.1:0-6053 GCA_964608515.1 Hadarchaeota archaeon (SeqCode) | reverse complement strand
TAGCAAGCTTCCTAGCCTTCACAACTTTCATAGGCAGACGCCGTCCCGCCACAGTACCGCCTCCAAGCATCCCTTCCGACGACCCGAGAGTACCACCATCTGGAAAAGCATGGTTATTCAACTGGACAGTCCCAATCTGGTTACCAACCATAATCGTATTCATAACAATATCTCTTCCAGGATTCCTATACCTAGGCGGCCTCCTGACCTCTTACTCCATAATCTCAGGACCTAACACCTTCTGGATAATCTGGGGAATAACCGGAGCAGTCGCCATCCACGCCTATCTGAAAGTCGGTCCAAGAGCCGAGATTAGAGAACAAATCAGAGAAGCAACACGAGACTGGACGATGGCTCTAAACGTTATCGGTTCAAGAATTATTGACGGGCGGCCGATGAGGCAGGCGATGAAGGAGACTGCGGGGATTATGACGGAGTCTGAAGTCGGGAAACTTTTGGGACAGGCGTCTGATACTATGGATAAGTTTTCTTCCGATGCTAGTTATGCGTTTTTTGAAACGGGACTTTTAGGTCAGATTTACAATCCGCTTGTTGCCAATTTGCTAGGAGTTATCACTCGGGTTAAGAGTGGTTCTGAGAAAGCGGCAGGTAGGGCGGCCATGCAAGCTGCTGAGTTTTTAGACACTTTAACCGAGGTTGAGAGGGGATTTAGAGAAAAAATTAGCGATGCCACTGGAAACCTTTGGTTGATGGGTATAATTCTGCTGCCTGTGGTTTGTGCTCTTTCAGTTTGGATTATGGACTTTATGGGTGAACTTTCTCTAACTGTTGGATCTGCGGCTCAAAGGGCCGGATTATCAAATATTCCCTTATTGTCTGGTGGGCTTGAAACTGTCGAGATTGCCCTTTTAAAACTAGTGATGGGGATTACTGTTATTTCTCTTATTTTAATAGTCGTCCGACATATATCCGTTATAAGGTCCGGGAGGGACCCGATAGATTTTTGGAGTAAAATTCCTTTAACTGTGATTTCAGGCACGATAATTTATACCCTTGCATATTTAGGATTTTCCATACTCAATTTAATTGGAGTGTAACCAGACTAAGGGGGTGTAGAAATATGAAAAACACACAAAGGAATTTCATACACGAAGAACGTGGGGTCGAACCCACAGTAATGAAAATACTTGTAGGGATAATCCTAGTCAGCATAGGGTTAGGCATAGGAGTAACTATGTACCGCCGGATAGGTGGACAAACACGAGACTACTTAAATTATAATGTAACTGTCACTCCTAGCTCCGCAACTGTCCCAAAAGGGACTAGTACAAATGCAGAAGTTACTGTGAGTACTAATTTAGGTTTCGACGAACAAGTGATTTTAAATTCCACTGGTGTCCCGGACGATGTTACTATATCTTTCAATCCGAACGATGGCACGCCAACATTTGGCTCTACTATGCAAATCACCGTACTTGACAACGCACCCACAATTACGCAAACAATTACGATAAACGCTGCAACTACTGAAGGAGATAAAAAAACAGCAACATTTGAGCTAACTATCACTGAGTAGGTATAATATGTACGCGCTAAAAATGGTGGGACTAGCAGTTTTAGCTGGAGCTTGCATTTTCGCTTTTATAATAGGTTATAACCAGTTACAAGGTCTTTCCGCGTCGCAAAAGGCAAGAGAAGAAGCTGGCAATCTCGATATGAAGATTGAGGATGTTATAATCACGGGAAATCAGGAAAATGTAGAAATTGAAATACCGGAAGGGTACACTCTCAAATTTGAAGAAAACCAAATCAAAATGAATGGGATAAAATATCCTGCTTCCCCTAAAGACGAATATTCTTTACCTGTTAACGGACCTACTCTTTCTCAAGGGGTTTATACTCTTCAGATTAGTTTGGATAATGAGGTTGTAAAGGTTAGAAGGGTTTAGGTATGGAAGTTTCTAGGATTTTAAGAGTATTAATAACATTATTGCTTGTTGTCACTTTCATAGTTTCTACAGTAGCAGCTTATAGACAAAACAGAGAAATCAATTCTATGACTAATTTATCGGACGCTACTTCAAGCATCGTCACAAAGCTTGCGACACAAGAATTGGCTTGGAGAGATAGCGAAGGCAATTCCCATCCATACGTGGTGGATGAGGATAAACTCTCAAGCTTAAATTCAGAGCAAAATTTAGCAGGGGAAAACTTCGCCTATCAAACAGAAATAAAGATTTATCAAGACAATCAAGAGAAAACGATTGGTTCTAAAGGTCCGAACCCTCCGGAGGGGCGGATGACTAGTGCTGTTTCTGTTGCGGTAACGTTGTTGGAAGGTAGGAAGCCTGCGAAGTTGGAGGTGGTTGCGTGGTACAGTTAGGTGAGGAGGGGGTTTCGGATATTGTTGTGATTGCTTTTATGTTTATCTTGCTTGTGATGGCGGTGACTTTGCTTTTCGGATATAATACTAATACTCTTGAAGCTGCTGCTGATCGTCAGATGGAGTTGAAGACGAATTTTTTGCACAGGAGTTTGGAAAGATCGGAGGTTCGTCCAGGTGTTCAAGCTCTAGATGCGGCTGCGGAACAGTTGGTGGTTAAGAATCCGGCTGTTGAAGGTGAATATCTTCAAGATTGGATGGAAAATACTTTGAAATTTCTTAGACCTGTAGATCATGGAGTTATTGTCACTTTGAACGAGAATAACCGATTTTGGGAAGTGTCTTATCCTGAAAACACTAGTCCCGGGAGTGGGATTTCATCGGAAGGGTCTGTGACAATTACTAAAGCTGGCGGAGAGGTAGTCTTGGTCGATGTTAGAGTTACAGTATTCGAAATATAAGAGAAACTGAGGAGAAATCGACTTCAAAAAATAATATTCTAATTTTTAGAAGCGAAAATTTACTAGCAAATCATTCTGTTAGGTCTTTCACACACTCTAGAGCTAATCCTGCATGAACTAGCGATGGTCCTCCGCCCATCAAAACAGCCATCCACGTAGCTTCCAAGATTTCCTCTTTCGAAGCTCCAGCTTCCACAGCGTCATTCACGTGATGAGCTATGCAGTCTTCGCATTTCTGATTCACTGCAAGAGCAATCGCTATCAGTTCCTTATCTTTCTCACTTAGAACACCATCTTCCTTGATGACATTACTTAGTTTTTGAAAAGCCTTCATTTTTTCAGGACTTTCCTCAGCAAACGCTTCCACACGGTTTTCAAGTTCGGACAATTTTTCTTCCAAATCCATACATCACACCTTGAAACACCTTACAGAGTTCGTAATTTTTAACATTTTACAATATCCCAACTTCCGAAAATTTTACACTTACAAACAAAAATAATACCACTCGAACCACAAATAATTCCCGTTATGATGACACGTACAACCACCAAAACCACAAAAAATGAGGACACCAGCTCACACTGAGCGGGAAAAAATGAAAAAACCAACCAAAATTTACAAAAACACTTACCAAATCGGATCATCCGAAATATCCGGCCGAAAAGATTGTTGCATATACCTGATCGATACAGGTACAAACCTCGTTCTAATAGATACAGGAGCAGGAAGAACTTTTGATGTTCTTATCGAGAATATTCAATCTTTAGATTTTGAACCGGAAAATCTTGAAAAAATCATTGTCACTCATGCTCATATAGACCATATCGGCACTTTATCCGAATTTAAAAAAGAATTCGATACTAGCATTATAGCTCATAAAAAAGATGCTAAAAAAATCGAAACTGGAGAGAATATAGGAGCAGACCTTTACGGACTACCTTACGAACCATGTCAGGTAGACAAAAAAATTTCTGAGAAAACGAAAACTCTAGAAATGGGAAATCAAACCTTCAAGATATTACACATTCCCGGCCATACACCAGGCAGTATAGCAATTTATCTTGACATTGAAGATAAACGAGTACTTTTCGGCCAAGATATTCATGGGCCTTATTCTTTACCGGGAGCGAATGTTTCGCAAGCTCAAAATTCTTTAAAAAAACTACTAAAGTTGAAAGCTGACATTCTTTGCGAAGGGCATTATGGAATTTATCGGCCGGAGAAAAGAGTTGAAGAGTATATTAGAGAATGCTTGGAGAAAATATCTTGATAATAAAATAGATCAATTAAGCTTGCTTGGAAGGGGGAGAAGTAAAATAAAGTTAGAATTTACTCTAATTTAGGTGATAGTTTGGAAGTTCTTCTCACTGGAGCTTTTGGAAATGTTGGACGAAGCACATTAGCGGAATTACAAGATAGAAATCATGAAATAACTGCCTTTGATGTTGAAAGTGAGGAAAACCGACAGTTAGCAAAAGAATTCGAAAATGAAATAGATATAGTCTGGGGAGATTTGAGAAATTACAAAGATGTAGAGAAAGCGATTCAGGGAAAAGATATTGTAATCCATACAGGAGCAATAATACCCCCATTAGCAGACGAAAAACCGGAACTAGCAGAAGAAGTCAACGTAAGGGGGACAAAAAATGTTATCAGAGCAATGGAAGAAGAACCTAAAAAAGTGAAATTGGTTTACACATCTTCCATATCGGTCTATGGAGATCGTCGAGAAAATCCATTCATTACCACAAACGACTCACTTAATCCAGCCGATGAGTATGCTGAACAAAAATTAGAGTGTGAAAAACTTATCCAGAATTCAGATTTAGAATGGTCAATATTCAGGCTAAGTTATGTTGTTTCCGTCGATAAACTTGAAATGGACCCATTAATGTTCGAAATGCCTCCAGAAACTTGCATAGAAATAATCCATACTAAAGATGTCGGTCTCGCCTTGGCCAATGCTGTGGACAATGATGAGATTTGGGGTGAGATTCTTAATATTGCGGGAGGGAAAAATTGTCGAATCATTTACCGAGACTATATACATAGGATGTTTGATGCTTTCGGACTGGGAGGAGATCTTTTACCTTCGGACGCGTTCAGCAGGTCTGATTTTCATTGCGGTTTTATGGAAACTGAGAAGAGTCAAAAGTTGTTAGAATACCAGCGTCATGATCTAGAAGATTATTTCGAAGAAGTGGAAGAAAAAGTTAAAGATAAAAGATTTCTCTCCAAAACCCTCCCTCTTATAATACGACCTATTACGAAAAAGCGACTTTTGGAAAAATCTCCTTATATCGATGAAGAGGAAACCTCTCTCCTATAATCAGCGAAACCGAAATAAATTAGAGAAAAAGTAAAAATCTTCTGACAAATCTCAGTCTTTGTCTATCGTTTTTAATGTGGTTAAACTATGTATCGAATGTGACTGTGTTGGATTCTAATAGATTATCTTCTGAGGGGAGTCCTTACCTTCAACAGCATGCGGATGATCCGGTAAACTGGCAACCTTGGGATGACAAAGCATTGAAAGATTCGAGACAACGAGATGTTCCGATATTTCTCAGCATAGGGTACTCTTCTTGTCACTGGTGTCACGTAATGCAAGAGGAATCATTCAATGACGAGAAAGTTGCAAATATTCTCAACAAAAATTTCGTCCCGATAAAAATAGATCGCGAAGAACGTCCAGACCTCGACAGAATCTACCAAAACGTATGCCAAAAAGTGAAAGGTCAAGGCGGTTGGCCTCTTTCTGTTTGGATT
This sequence comes from Hadarchaeota archaeon (SeqCode), assembly GCA_964608515.1. GTDB lineage: Archaea > Hadarchaeota > Hadarchaeia > Hadarchaeales > JAGGTB01 > CAYLJV01. The sequence goes on along the minus strand of CAZSNS010000017.1, from coordinate 478 downwards.
ACTCCGGAATTGAAACCCTTCTATGTTGGGACGTATTTTCCAAAAGAGTCAAAATATGGAAGATCTGGTTTTGTTGATATTTTGAAAAATATTTCGACTAGATGGAAGGAGGAGAAGGATAAGATTAGGGAGAAGGCGGAGGAATGGTTTGATGCTATAAGGGAAAATCAAGAGCTTGAAGTTGAAGAAAGAGAAGATTTTTCAAAAGAGGAAATATTTTCAGAAGCGGCTGAAATGGCTTTTGAAGCGGCAGATGTTGAAAGAGGCGGATTCGGAAGGTCTGGTCCGAAATTCCCCCAAACCACCTGGGTAGAACTCCTTTTCAGAGCGTTCAAAAGTTTTGATAAGTCGGAATACAAAGACATAGGGATAAAGACTCTAGACGCTATTATGAAAGGTGGAATTCGTGATTTTGTCGGCGGAGGATTTCATAGATATTCCACGGATTCAAAATGGACTGTTCCTCATTTCGAAAAAA
>CAZSNS010000016.1:0-34614 GCA_964608515.1 Hadarchaeota archaeon (SeqCode) | reverse complement strand
TTGGGGAGTCTCATCATGTCCCTTCCTGCTTCGATTCCCGTTTGCTCGTCTATCTCGCGCTGGACAATCCAGACGACCTCGTCTAAGGTAAGGGAGGAGGTAACCCCAGATAGTTTTCCTTTCTCAATCTTTGATAGGACTTCCTTCACTTTCGAGGCTTTAGAACTGTTCGAAATAATTGGTAGGATGAACAGATTGGCGTCGAGATACACCTTCATTTGGGAGGCTCCTGTCTTCGGGTGATTTGACTCTCGTAGTATTCGTCCAACCCGATTTCGTCTATATTCTTCTTCTTTTCCTCCGGCACGAGTTGGGAGAGGTGGTTCGCGATACTCTCTTCCTTTCTTTTTATAACAACGTTGCCGTCATCGACTTCGACAACTACCTGCTCTCCAGGTCTGATCCCTAGCATTTCCCTGATGTCACTAGGGATAACCACTTGACCCTTCGGACCCACTTTCCGCACAATCATGTTATACAACCTAGTATAAATTCTGTTAAACTAACCATTTATACTTTTCGGAAACCTATGACTCCAACTAACGTTCCTCAGATTTTACTATCCCCACCCAATCTACCCCTAAAACCAATATAATCGTGCTAGTTAACCTCCAGATTTCCAATCACTTCGCCTCGAACATCAAAATTCAAACACTCATAATTCAAAGAAAAACAGGATTAAAGCGGGGTCTTTAATCCAAAAAGAACAGAGCTCACATTTACTCCCTAAAAATAAGGGTCTTGAAAAATTAAAGCGGGGTCTTTAATCGAAGAAAGACAAATGGCACCCAATCTTCAAAAGATCGTCCAGACAGGCAAAAATACAGTTATTAGACATAAGACCGGACAACAACCCCTCCAAAAACAAGAAAAACAAACACCAAACCTAACAAAAACCAACCCTTCACAAACAAAACAACATAAATATTCATAACACTACCCACCCACCTATCGACGAAAAGAATTAGAAAAAGATCAAAAGATGTGCCCCGGCCGGGATTTGAACCCAGGTCACCGGCTCGAAAGGCCGGAATGCTTAGCCGAGCTACACCACCGGGGCTCGTTGTTTTTTGGTGGGTATTAGGTTTGTAAGTATTCTGGGTTAAAAGCTCTTATTATTGTTGTTTTGGGTTTTGGTGGGTTTGTTTGGTTTCGGAATAGTGAAGAAGAAACGTTTAAAATTTTACTTGATTGCTGTGGTCTTACCTTTGTTAAATAATTATTTCGCCCTTCTAGGAAGATGGTGTTATATAGGAGGCTTACTAGCAGTGGGTCCATATTTTCTAGCTTTGTAACTGTGTGAAAAAATTGAACATAAGATGTTTGGACGGGAAAAAGAAAAACCCGAAGCATTGGGATGCGTTTTGTCTAACCGTACATTTTTTCCGGGCTCTCTTCCGATTCAACATTCACTTCTATTTCTCCGAACTTTTCCTCATACTGTTCCAGATGTCTTTTCATCCAGTTGAACAAGCTTTTGAACTGTACAGGACTCATGTGAAGTTCTACTTGCAATTCTCTCTCTATTCTATCAAGAGTCATATTTCCAGGTTTTCCTCGCGGATTTATTTTCGGCATATGTTCTTCTGTATAAACCATCAATTTCGCCCCGTTCGGATTCAAACCTCCGAAAACACCATCTAAGTGAACTTCTTTATAATCCTCAGCTTTATTGATCTCAAAATCGGGAACTTCCTTAGCCATAAACAATCACCTCCGTAAGACAAACATTTCCTTCTTCAACTTTGAAAAAAGAAAAGTAATAGTCTTACGATAAAAACCAAAAAACAACCCCCTTAGATTTATTTTCCTTTTGAAAGATAGTTTCTTATTGATAATATGAAAGTAGAAGTTTTCAAAGGAGACATAACCCAACTTGATGTCGAAGCTATCGTCAACCCTGCAAATTCAAGATTAAAAATGGGAGGAGGGCTAGCAGGTATTATAAAAAATAAAGGTGGTGCAGAGATAGAAAAGAAAGCTCAAAAACAAGCTCCTGTAGACGTCGGAAAAGCCATCAAAACAACCGCTGGAGACTTACCTTCAAAATATGTGATACATGCACCTACTATGAAATCCCCAGCTCAGACTGTTTCGGCTGAAAATGCTGGTAAGGCGATGCGTGGGATTTTAGAATGTGCGGAGGAGAACGGGATTGAAGAGGTTGCTGTTCCTGGTTTGGGTACTGGAGTCGGTGGGGTTTCTGCTGAGGACGCTGCTGGAGAGATGGTTGATGCGGTGGAAGAGTTTGAGGCGAGTAATGTTGAAAAGGTGATTCTTGTCGGTTATGGCGATGAATTGTATGAAGCATTTGAGTCACGGATAGATTAGGACTTTTCTAACGAACAAGGCGGAATTTGGTGAGAAAATACTTCCGAATTTTAACCTTTTGAATGTGGAGTTTTATCCTCTCGCAGTTTTGTTGAACAGGAATACGCCTGCGAAATATAAGATAACTGCGATTACTAGCAACATTACCAGGTTGTAGACTATATCTCCAAGACCTGCCCCCAGTAGCATGACTTTTCTCATAGCTGTATTAGCATAAGAGAGAGGGTAAACGTAGGCTAGTGATTGTATCCACGAAGGCATCGCAGACACTGGATAAAATATTCCTGTCACGAAAATAGCTGGGAGTACGACCATTAGGGAAATTTCGGAATAAGTCGCTTCATCCTCAGAAATTGCTGAAAGTACTAGCCCGATACCTACAGAAGCGATCGTCATCAGTAAAACTATTAACCCTACTAAGAACCAGGACCCGTTCATCGTAACTCCGAACAAGAAAGTAACTGCTAAAATTATTATTAAAGATCTAATCAGTTGAACGGAAGAAGCGTAAAGAGTCTTACCAGCAATAATATCGTTTGCAGTTGCCGGTGTCATAGCCAAACGATCAAGAGTACCCTCTTCTTTCTCACCAGCCAGAGCTCGGCCAGTTCCTTGGCCTGCACCGAAAAATATTGTCATTACGATGATTGCTGGAGCTAAGAAGTCTATATAATCCAGATTTCCATAAGATTCTGAAGCTACCACAGGAGGGATACCCCCCTTCAGTCGACTTACTATAGTTTTCACTCCTTCCAAGACTGAGGCTTTGACTTGTTGACCTTTTTCAGGACTTACAAGAATCTCAATATTCTCACTTGATGGACTGTTTAAATCAAACCCGGCAGGCACATAGACGAAAGCGTCATACTTTCCTTGTTCCATCTTTTTTCTGGCTTCTTCTTTGGACAAATCAGGATTTATCGTGACGTTTAACAAATCAGAATTGTTTTCGGCTGTTTGGATGGCTCTTAGAAATGCTTGAGAACTGGGAGATTGGGAACTTTCTACGGTTACGACCGTGTTTATCCCTGCTACTTGACCTCCAAACCCCGCTCCTAAGAAGAAAATCATCAACATAGGAAACAAAAATATCGCTATCATCCTGGCTCTTGTTCGGAATAAATCCAAAGCATCTTTTTCAAATATTTTTCTTACCTTTCTCAAATTCATTTCACTCACCGGTAATCTGGATAAATACATCTTCTAAAGTCGGTTCTATCCCTTCAACCCCTCCAACCTCAAGACCGTTCCCTGACAAAATTTGAGGAATCTTAGACAATGCTTTTCTCCTATCTTCCGTTATCAACCTTAACCCCTCCTCTGTTTCATTGATTTCAAATACGAGGTTTTCATCTTCCAAAATCTTAGTAGCCTTACCTCTGTCTTCCGAATCAAGTGATACGCTAATCACTTCCCCACCCATGACCATCCTTTTCAAACTTTGCGGAGTATCGACCTCTACTAATTTACCCCGGTTCATTATCCCCACCCGGTTAGAAAGTGTCTCTGCCTCCTCCATGATATGAGTGTTTATAAAAATTGTAACTCCCTCATCGTTCAAATCCCGAATAAGTTGCCACAATCTTCTCCTAGTTTGGGGATCAAGACCAGTGGTAGGTTCATCCAAAATCAACAAATCAGGATGATGAATAAGACCAGAAGCCAAAGAAAGCCTTTGCTTCATCCCACCCGAAAAACTATTCACCAAATCATGACGTCTGTCTTCAAGATTTACTAATTCAAGAATCTCTTCAATCCTTTCACTCAAAACATCCTCAGGAACATCATACAAAGCCCCCATCATATTAAGAGTCTCCTCCGCAGTAAGCTTACCATACAAACCCTCCTCTTGAGGAACCAACCCGACCTTCTCCCTCACCGCTCCAGAATCCTCAGTAACATCCAGCCCACCAACAAACAATTTACCATCAGAAGGAGCCTCCAACGTAGTAATCATTCTCACCACAGTAGTCTTACCCGCACCATTCGGCCCTAAAAGACTGAAAATTTCCCCACGATCGACGTCAAGATTAACTTGATCGACCGCTGTAATGGTCTTATTTTTAGATGAGTAAACTTTCGTCAAATCTCGCATTTTCAAAATAGAATCATTTCCAGTTTCAACTTGCAATCAAACTCACCAGTTCTCTATAATCTTTTGAATTTTTAGTTATTTTTCTCTCAAAAGAAACTTTGCCCCTCGTTGAAACAACACTCTCGCTGGTGTGTCCAATAATATTCCAGTTTTAGGGACCAATCCCTTTTCTGGACATTAGGGGTGGATGTGTTTCTTTTCCTTCATCATATTTCAAAATCAATCTATCTTGATCTACCTTGATTTTTTCTATTTGTTGGGAGAATTGAAACCAGTCAGAAGTTATACCTGTTTTTGGCGAATAATCACTTTTTTCCATGATGAGGTTTTTCAAAAATTTGTTATCTGTGGCAATAGCTAGCGGAAGCTCGATATTTTTTATATAACTCTCGCCTATTCTTGGATCCTCTCGAAGTTTTTCCTTAAACTCTCCAAATGTAACTAAAACTTCTTTCAAGCTCAACACCCGTTTTAAGGTTTGACTGCCATCTTCAAAACCTTTTCAACTCCAAAAAAATCACAGATAACCCTTTTCAGAAAAGAAAACTAAGAAAAATTGGTAAAATGAAAGTCGTAAACACCGATTTTATCCCTGGAAAAGAAATAAAAGAAACCCTCGGAACCGTCAGAGGCAACTCCGTCAGAGCCACACATATCGGCAGAGACATCAAAGCATCATTCCGCAACCTCACAGGTGGAAAAGTAGATGAATATGTAGAAATGCTCACAGACTCAAGAGAAGAAGCCCTAAACGAAATGGTTAAAAAGGCAGAAGAGTTAGACGCAGACGCAGTGATTAATTTAAGATTCATGACCAGCTCCGTCATGGGTAACGCGGCAGAAATCCTCGCTTATGGAACAGCTGTAAAATTGGAGTGATAAGGTTGGATATTGATTTGTGGGAAATCGGGTTTATCCTGCTTTCAATTGGTATAGGAATACCTATAGCGTACGGTGTTTATAAGTTCACTCTTTCCTCGATTGCTTGGTACTGGAGAGCTTCTGTAATTTGCGTAATTCTAGGTTGTGGTTTTTTAATCCTTTCAGCTGCAAGAGATCAGATGCAATCTTCAAAACCGGAAGAGAAAGTTTAAATTTTCATTCCAGTTCTTCTCGAACTTTGGTTAGTTTTTCTCGACCTATTTCTAGAAAAGGATCTTCATCATCCGGAATCCAACCTTCGATGATAGCCATGCCGTCAAAGGGAAATAATTCTTCAAGTACTTCCTTGAAATCAATATTTCCTTGGCCGATGGGTAGATGTTCGTCAGCTCCTACATTATCGCTTATGTGCAAATGTTCGATTAACGGTTCTAATTCTTTCGCGTAAGTTTTTGGTCCTACTTCTGTAGTGTTGGCGTGGGCTATGTCGAGGGTTACTTTTAGATTTTCTTTATTTACTTCGTTGATGATTCTTTTTATCTCGGATATTTTTATTCCCATTGCTTTCTTTTTTGAGGCTAAGTTTTCTATTGAAAGTGTTACTCCGAATTCTTCACCTATCTCGCAAAGTCTGGTTAGGTTTTCTATCATTTGCTGGAATGCTTTTTGTTTTTTGTATTTTCTAGAGCTGACGAATCCTGGATGGATGACTATCTTTTCTGCGTCTAGATAATTTGCGGTTTCTATACATTCTTTGTGTTGTCTCATAACCTCTTCTCTTATCCTCTGATTTAGAGTGGCTATGTTTACATCATGATATGGGGAGTGGAGTGAAACCTTAACATCGGCTATCGAGAGAGCTTCTCTCAAAACCTTCCTCGTTACATCACCACCTCTCGACCCCCATCCCTCAAAAAGAGGATCTTCACAATGAATTTCAACAGCTTCAAAATCCAAACCCTCGACAGCATGATTAACCGCTGTAGACAAGTCTAGCTTTTCATAGTCCCAAAATATAGCTGTCGAGACGCCTATATCCATTCATCCCACCGAATCATACTTTCAAAGTGATGACAGGGCTAAGTTTTGCCTTCACTTCCCCCAAATTAAGGTCCAAAGTTCTCTCAACGACTTCATTTCCCCGATAAGAAAAAGGTAGTGACGAGGGATTTGTTATCGCCATTTCACTTAACTCCTCATCTTCACGAGAATCATCGCCTTTGAGAGTGTAAACGTTTCCGAACTCAGTTTTAGTTATTTCAAAATCAGTATATGGGAGTTTAATCTTGTAACCCCCACCGTGCGGCAAAATGTTGATATTCTGTAGTTCTTCCACTAAATCCAAGTTCTTCGCTCTATCGAGAATTCCTAATTTTTCCATGACTCTTTTCGAAATATTTTGATGTCCTTCGAAGATGTAAGTCGGTTGATCCCACCTTAAAGTCACAGGGAATAAGTCCCCATCGCCCTGCATCATAGAATCGTAACACCCTAATCTAACCTCATTTGGAGCGAACATGCCCTGGTGTTTATAATTCGACAATACTTCATGCTCCCCAATCACTTCCTCTGCTAGAAACTCCCGTCGTTTTTGGGAGAAAGAATCCATCCTCTGACAATCTTCAAAATATTTTTCCGCCTGATCACCATACAAAACTTTCAAACTACCTACAGGCGTTTTCTCTTCAACTCCCTCTTCCGACCATCCATAAATATCGTCCTTAAACTCCTGAGCCGACCCGTGAATAATCGCATAATAATCATCTTCAGACAAATCACTATCATCAGAAACATTTACCGGTTCATAAAACTCGAAAAAATGATTACCCTTACCAAAATCAGGCTGTATGTCCAAACCATCCAAATAAAGATCACTTGCATTTACATCAGAAGCACTCTCAACAAGCTCTTTCTCTGAAGGCAATTCATCCAAACGCATCAACAACATGCCGCAACCATTCGGACGAACCTCTGGAAAAGCAATACCTTCTCTAGACCATCTAACCACCGCACCATAACCGAATCCTGCCAACCATCTGGGCTTATTTCGAGTTATCGTAGCATCTGGAGCGAAAACAGTATAGGCCTCATCATCTCTCAAAATATGCAAAATTTTGGCTAGAGCGTAGCTCATATTCTTATAAGATAGTCTGGCGGTCAAGTCATCTAAACCGAGAGAAAAAATCCTTTCTTCTGCTAGGTTTAATAGTTCCTCTTCAGAAGATTCTAGAATGTTTTTTTCCAAAACCATTATCTCCCCCTCCTTACTAATGCGTTTGTAAATATCCAACTTTTGTTAAAAATAAATACGCATTTAAATCCCTGAACTCAGAAGATCCTCAGCTATATCCCCTACGATAGGTAGCTTAAACCTTTCACCTTGGTACGCTTTAAACATCAAAACCAGCCATAGGACTAACGAAAGTAGTGAAATTAAACTTCCGAAGGGCCAGAGTATGAAAACGAACATATATGAGAGGATTGTTAGTGGCAGGAATGTTACAATAGATTGCATTGCATGAAAACGGACAAATTCACTGTCTTCCTCTATAAGGAGGAAAACTATGCCTGTTATCCACCAAAAGACATAAGTTAAAGCCCCTTCAACATTCTCTTCCATATTCATGCTGGTTTTTCCGCCGCGGCGACTTTTTTGAGGGGTTTGCTTACTTTTTTCAGATTTTAATGGGGCGCCGCAACTATTACAAAAATTTGCTTCTGGATCGATTTCTTCTCCACATTCTTGACAATATGAAATACTTTCACCAAAAATCAATAGTTTTTTCAGGTTTTAAAATATCTTTCTAATCTTCTAATTTCTCAATCCTTTCCCCGATAAAAGATTCTAAAACTTGTTCGTGATTTTCTAAAATCTTCTTGAAAAGGGTAACTGATGCGGAAAACATATCTACAAAATCTTTTTCAGTCAGGTCTAAAGTTTTCAACCCTTCCCGAGAAATTCCTACCCCACGGTTTACATCGATTCCTTCATATCCGGAAAGATTCACGACGAAACATTTCTTTCTTTGCTCTTCGGAGTAGGGTTCCAGAGCTATTCTTGCAAGGCCACCACACGGAATAAGTTCGTTATTTTTTCTCGTTACATAAATACGAATATCAAAATTATGTTCCGACCCTCCCCAAGTAGCGGGGTGAACATTTACTTTTTCACAAACGGTATAAGGGAAAGCTCTCCTATCTTTTCCGAACCTACTATAAAATTCTTCAAGACTTGTCTCCACCTTAGTTTCCACCTCATCCCACTCACAAATTATATTCACACCATTACCACCACTACCACCATAGGGCTTTATAACGACCTCCTCACTCATTTCCACTCTCTCTTTACAAACCTTAATCAACTCCTCCTTATCAGACACACTCCAAAAATCCAAAGGGTGAATTCTAAACTTCTCCAAATCCTCAGCCCCTCTTTTCACAGCCTCATAAGTCAGCGCTTTATCATCAGTTTCCGGAAACACCTCATTCGCAAGAACAGTATTCAACTCACCCCTCATACCCTTCTTCTCAAATTCATCTTTTCTCCGAACAATCCCATCGCCAATCATAACATCCACAACCTCACCATCAAAAACAGGCGTATTACCATCCAACTCAAGTCTAGGTAAAATATCTTCATAAGGAGCCAAAACCACTCCCGAATCCTCCACCGCTCTATCACCCAAAAATTTGAGATTCTCATCCTCTTTGAAACTCTCAGCAAGAAATATTTTCTCCTGAAGCAAACCATCATCATCAGGATGGCCAATCAAGACAAGAGGATCCTCATCAACAAATTTTAAAGTCTCTTGAAGACCGTTGTACAATAGTTTCCACCCTTTTTTATGAATAGCAGAAAGCCCTCTACTGTTTCCACCGTTTGTTTCAATTATTGAGAACTCTTTCTCGCCGTTTTCCGATTGGTGGACCATGAAGTCGACGGATCCGATAAAAAAAGAGGGTTCTTGGATTCCATTTATATCCTCTTCACGAAGTTGTTTGAGGCTTTGATTTATGATTTTTTCAACAAATTCTCCGTCTTGTTTTTCTCTAAGCTCTTTCACCGATATCAGGTCTTTTCCGAAATATTCTGAATATTTAACAAGATTCTCCATGGCTTGTATGTCAATCTTCGGCACTATATCACCAGAAATTTAGTTTACGATATGGATAAGGTTTTCTCCTCGCCCTATAACTCCCTCTCTTCTCAAATAAAGAATCATGCCAGAATGAGAAGATTTAACGGGTCTTTCTCCGTCAAAAATCTTTTCAACTGTTCCAACCTCTTCCCCCTCTTCTATATAATCACCTAGCTCTACTTCGGGTCTAAAAAATCCGGACACGGGAGAAGAAACTTTTTTCTTATCTCGGTAAACTTTTACTTCATTATCTTTGCTTTCACCATCCAAAATATCTGCAGCTTTTAGAAAATTATCCAATCCTTCGAAAATCTCACCTACATGATCATAATCTATATATCTTTGTCTACCCGCCTCTATCGTGAAATTTTCAAAATCACACTTGTTAGAAGCAGCGGCGAGACTTCCATCCGTTTTCGTCTCTACATACACATCAGGCAACAAAAAACTAGAAGCTTTATCAACATTCTTCTCATCAACCACTGCCACATGAGGACTATACTCCCCAGGACCCCCTCCGTGAATATCTACTATGTACTCCATTTCGGAGAATATTTTATCAAACAATATTCTGCCCAAATACTCGGTAGGTTTACTACAATCTTTCTTCAAAAACGTCCTATTGAGATCGATATGATCAATGCTAGAAACTCGAGATTTTTCATTATACGCCAAAGGATTAGTAACTGGAAGTACTACCAGAGTGCCGCTCACTTCTTCCGGGTTTATTCTTTTGAAATAATTTTGAGAAGCATATATCCCGTTCCATTCGTTCCCATGTTGGCCTGACAATACACAAACTTTTCTTTCATTCCCATTGGAGATAATTCCACAAGGTAGGGAAACAGGAGAGTCGTCGAAGAGTGAAAAAATGTCCAACCTAACAGTTTGTTTTCCTTCTGTTTTTTCCATATCGAATTCTTCTATTGAAACCCGTTCCATTTTTGACCAACTAAATTCTTGTAGATTAATTCTAAAAATAATTCTTTCATTTAACAATATTTCAAAAGTTACCCTTCTTCATCCTGCAAATCTTCCCTAAGTATACCCATAAAAGCTTCTATAGCCTCTTGAGAAAAATCATCAAAAGCCGAATCACCCTTACGATCCTTCAAAAGAGAAAAAGCATTCTCAGCCGACAAATCCTCTTCTTCCATCTTCTCTTTAATTTCGTCAAACTCTTTCAAAACTTCTGGAAATTCATTCAAATCTAACTCTTCAGACTCTTCTCCCAAACCAAACACCATTCTTAACATCGAAAACAAGTTAATAAAACCTCAAACCTGAGAAACGTTAGAAAACAAAAAACACCAACACGCCAGTCAGGACTAGCAAAGGAATGCTAACCTCAGGTTTCCAACGGAAGAGTTTGCTCCCGTCAAGAGGCGGAACCGGTAAAAGATTGAACAAAGCCAACCACAAGTTGATTATAACACCAAAAGCCCCCATCAATCCCAAAATTCCACTAAACGATTGCAAGGGAAAGAAAAGAGCCGCTAAACCGAGATTCGTCAAAGGACCAGCCAAGCTTATTTTTCCATGTTGCTCTTGAGTTGCACTTGTAGCTTGAATAACGACAGCACCCGGAGCAGCGAAAAGAAATCTGCCACTTGAAGCTATACCAATCAACAAAGCCATAAATAATCCTTGCGGCCACATTTGGTAGTAGGATGCGTATCCGTACTTGTTGGCCATTGCTTTGTGTCCGATTTCGTGAAGTATGAAAGCTGCTGATAGTGGGATTGAGACGGAGATAAGGTTTCGAATGATTATTGGGAATGTGGGCATATTTGGCCCTATGCCTGAGACTGCTATTGCTAGTGCTCCGATTGAGATTGCTAGGTGTTTTATTTCTGTTTTTAGAAATTTCATCGTGTGGGTTTTGTTTTTGTTTTCGATAAAAGTTATGGCATTTTGGTGGCTGGTTTTTGTGTTCTTTTTGTGATTTCTTTTGCTAGGGTTTTGGCTCCGTCTGATCTGTAATTGTCGGTTATTACGAATTTTGGATCGCATTGTTTTACGTGGTTTATGAGTTGGTGGAAATCGGAATGGTCGCTTAGAGCTATTGCGAAAGTATCGCCGAGTCTTTTTACGGGTTCTATAAATTCCCAACCTGACAATTTGACTACTATTGACCCTACTTCGAACTCTTTGCTGGTGTTCATATGGAAAAGTCTGATCGGATTCCCTTCATACTCAATGTTTTTGTCTTTGGATTTTTCTAGAGGGTGGTATTTTCCTAGGTTTTTCCCTTCTTTTTCGTAAAGTTTAGCGACTTCGAAAATTCGAGATGGCATGAATGCTGGGTTGTTTATTCCTTTTTCTCTCAATATGTGGAGGGCTTCTTGTAATTTTCCGTGATATCCGAGAATGTTTACAGTTCCGTTTTCTAATCTTTGCTCTATAAAACGTGCAAATATTTCGTCTATTTCGTTTTTGAAAGGTCTGACTTGGTATGGTTCGCCGTAGGTGGCTTCTAGAACTAATAAATCTATGTTTGGGGTGGGAGTTTGGGGTTGTTTAAAATCTCCTGTGAAGAGTATTTTTTCGCCTTTTTCAGTCTCAACTTGGACTTGCGCCGCTCCTAAAATGTGATGGGCTTTATGTAAGGTGAGTTTTTCCCCATCATATTGGAAAGATTCTCCATAATCTAGAGTAATCACCTCATCCAAATCCTCAAACCTATCTTCGTAAAGCAGGTCCAACAAATCTCTCGACCTAGAGGTCATCACTACCTTCTCACAATCCTTAAGACTTTTCCGTAAACCTCCAATATGGTCCGAGTGAACATGAGTCAAAACCCTCACAGGCCTATCTGCATGTTCGTCACAAACAAAATTTTTTCCTAGCAAAACTGCTCCGTCTTCGTTTATTCTCGCTTTTTTTCGAATATTTTCCGACCTTATTCCGAAGTCATCTAGAGTAGAATTCAAAAACTCACCCGGTAAACTCCAATACCTTTGGTGTTTCCCCTCTTATTTCTGCCGCGGTCCCCACTCTCGTTTTCACTTCTTCGGCAGTTTTCCAAAATTTTTCAGACCTTTCCCTATATTTTTCCTCTCTAAGTAAATGATGATCATAAACAAACAACTCGAGATCACACTCGCGAAGAATACGAGTTGCATTGTCGACCGCCCTATCCAAATTAGTCTTGTTCACCATAAACCCATACAAATACGTAGCCGGTCCGTCCAAAAACAAATAATCAGGATCGACATCTATAATCCAGTCGGCTTGATCTTCGATTGTCGGTCCTTGTAGGTCGGAGGAGTGGAGGAAAGTTTTTCCAGTTTCGTCTGTTATAGTAGTGGCGATAACCCAACCGGTTTGAGAGTATTCGATACCATGAAATAATGGTTGGGAAAAGGTCACTTTCGTATCACCATCCTCAAAACCCTCCCCATCAGCAAAATGTACAGGTATTGAAAGTTCCGGTTCCCTGATCCAAGTTTCTGATCCCCATTTTTCACTCCAATTCTCTAATCGACCGCTCCATTTGTCTAAGAGTTCGTCTCTCCTGTCCTGATAATCTTCGAAATCCTTATTCATCGCATGCTCAAGCTCTGGTACAGGGTCTTCAAATTGTTCTTTTCTGGGGTTGGTCTTCAAATCATCGAAATCTCCACCCTCGAAAAGGTGACACAATGATTCTATAAATTTTCGAGCTCGATCCCATTGGGAATTGTTTATCCAACGGTTGGGGTCTTTCACCCAGAGAGAACTTTCATCTAATAATTTTTCAGCTTCGAAACCCTCAAATTCGGGTAAAAAATGATGATCGTAATGATAATGACTTACTACTATATTCTTCGAATTTTCACCCGCTTTCTGAATGTTCTTTCTGGCCTTTTGTCGATATTTTGACTTTTCTTTGTCACTCATAGGATAACTGGGTTGCATTGCAGCGGCTCCGGGATCTATTAGTATCGATGAATCTTCTGTTTCAACTTTTGTACAGGTACTTTTAGCACCCATAGAGTCGAACCAAATAAAATCAATATCCACCTAATCACCTAGTAACTGTCAAATTTAGTAAGAATAGAAGAACTATTCAATTATTCCCTTGCAATACCATATTTCGCGAGATTACCGACTCAACCATATTTATTTGTTGGATAAAAGGTAATAGAAAAAAGAAGACAAAATTCATATTAAAAGAAAAAAACAATTTCGGGGTGAAAAATGGATTTTAAAGATCAAAGATTAATCCTCGCCTCTAACGCTGAACCTTACGCCCATAAATACGGAGAGGATGGGATAGAGCAAGAAAAACTAGCAGGTGGATTAACCACAGCGTTGAACCCACTAATGCAAAAATACGGAGGGGTTTGGATTGCTTGGGGAAGAGAAGAAGCAGACTTCGAAGTCGTAAACTCCGAAAACAAAGTCAAAGTTCCAGATGAAAACGGGTACGACCTAAAAAGATTAAAACTCTCAGAAAAAGAGGTTGAAAAATTTTACAGAGGCTTTTCAAACGAAATACTCTGGCCATTATGTCACTCTTTTCCTGAAAAGACAACTTTGAGCGATTATAAAGATTCCGAGGATCGTTGGGAAACGTACAAAAAAGTGAATCATAAGTTTGCAGATGCTATTCTAGCGGAACTTGAAGAAAATGATCTAGTTTGGGTTCATGACTATCATCTCGCTCTCGTGCCGAAACTAATAAGAGAAGAAAGACCAGATGCTGAAATCGCTCTATTTTGGCACATCCCTTGGCCTCCGTGGGAAATGTTTGGTTCTCTACCGTGGCGTGAAGAAATTATTGAAGGGATGCTTTCGGGTGATTTTCTCGGTTTTCACACCAATCAGGTGAAGAATAATTTTCTTTCCTGTGCTGAAAAGATGGATTATGAGGTTGATTGGGGTATGGAACTTGCAAGAAGGAAGATGAATAGGGCTAAAGTTTCCGCAGTCCCCCTAGGGATAGATCATGAATGGTTTACGAATCTGACGGCGAAAGAAGAGTATAAGCAAAAAGCCAAAGAGTTGAAGGAAAAAATCCCGGCCGAAACGATAATCTTAGGAGTCGATCGGTTGGATTACACGAAAGGGATTCCTGAAAGATTGAGATCTTTTGAACATTTCCTAGAAGATAATCCAAGATTCCAAGGAAAAGTGACTTTAGTTCAAAGGATTCCGCCGAGTAGAAGAAGCGTGCCAGAATACCAATCGATTCTTAACAGAATAAACATGCTGATAGGGGAGATAAACGGAAAATTCGAAAGAGCCCTTTGGACACCCATAAAATCATTCCACCGATTCCTTCCAGAACAAGAACAACTCGTCCCATATTACATGGCCGCTGATGTAGGGCTTGTCACTCCGTTGATTGATGGAATGAATTTAGTCTGTAAAGAATATATTGCCTCAACGAATAATGGTGCGCTGGTCTTGTCCGAATTTGCTGGAGCTGCTGAAGAGTTAAAAGAGGCTATTCAGGTCAATCCTTACGATATTCAAGAGGTGGCTGATGGAATTAAACAAGCTTTGACGATGTCTGACAAAGAGAAACAGGATAGATTGCAAAAAATGAAGGAAAGAGTGATAAGAAACGATTTGGATAATTGGCGTAACAAATTTTTAGAAAAATGGTTAGACGCTCAAGAAGGGAGATTAACCTAATTAAAACGTTTTCTGAAAGTAAAGAATTCGAATTTTGTTAAATGGATTTGGTAGGTTTGATTCTATGAGCGATGAAAATGAAGAAAGAGGACTATTAAAAGATATCATCGGGAGAGAACTATTGGACGAAGAGAGAATTGAGGCCAAAAAGATAGTTCTTCGAGATATCTTATCTAAAAATCTTGAAGATGAGGGATATCCTAAGGATTTAGCTGATAGAATATCCAGAATTCCTGAAATAGTTAGTGAACTTTCCGGTGAAGTAACTACAAGTGTTGAGCTTGCTGAAAGATTTGAAAAAAAGAAGGTAGTCAATAAGGTTACTGATTTTCTTTTAGTTCCAATTGTAAATTTTATTGAAAAGAATTCTTCTTCGCAATTAGAAAAAGAAGCAATGTTAGATAAATTAAATGCAAGGTTAAGGGATCTTTTGTCTTTAGATTCTAAACCAGATCATAAATTGGATAATAGCGATTCTTTAAGTGGTTAAGAAAATAATCTTCGTTAAGCTCTTCCCCGGTGACTTTTTTAGTTAACTTTTTTTGCCGGTATTTTCTGCCGTGCTTGTATATTTTCTCAGTTAGCCACTTTTTCATCGGGGTAAATTTTCCATTTCTTATTTTCTCTTCCAAGTTTTTGACCTGTTTCTTCATCGTCTCAAAAATTTGGGCGGCATAAAGATTTCCTAAAGTGTATGAAGGGAAATATCCAAATCCTCCGGTTGACCAATGCACGTCTTGGAGAGCACCTTCGGCTGGAGAATCAGGTTCAATTCCAAGATATTTATCCATCTTGTTCCTCCAAATCTGTGGGATTTCACTAGGTTCGATCTCACCTCTAAATATTCCCAACTCTAAGTCAAAACGGAGGAGAATGTGGAGATTATAGGTAACTTCATCAGCATTAACTCTGATAGGAGTGCGTTTGACTCGGTTAATTGATTTGTAAAGTTTATTGGAAGTTTTGTCAGATATTTGAGGGAATTTCTTTTGGATTTTAGGATATAAGTATGATATGAAAGCCTTGCTTCTTCCAATTTGGTTTTCCCAAAGCCTAGACTGACTTTCCGAATAACCGGTGGAAGGGGGACGACCTATGGGTGTCTTTGATATTTCTAAAGGTATATTTTGACTATAAAGGGCGTGTCCTGTTTCGTGAATTGCGCTGAAGATCGAGTGAAGATTTTTCTCGTTATACCTATTTGTGATTCTGACGTCCTGACGCATTCCAATAGTGAAAGGATGTGCTGAGGTGTCGAGACGTCCTTTTTTGTAATTAAAACCTAGTTCTTTTGCAATTTCTTTAGAGAGTTTTTCCTGTTTTTCAGAAGCAAAGGTCTCTCCCTCGAAAATATTTGGAGGTTCATATTCTGTTTGTATAATATTTTCTACGAGAGGGATTAGTTTATCTCGCAGTGAGTCGAAAATATTTTCAAGATTTTCAGTCAAAAGTCCCGGTTCGTGTTCATCAAGCAGTGCCTCATAGGGCTCATCCTCGTACCCAATATATTCGGCCGCTTGTTTCTCGAGGTCGACTAATTTTTCCAACCAGGGTAAAAACTCTTCAAAATCTTCTTTTTCTTTGGCTTTCACCCAAGCGGATCTTGATAATGAAACTGTTTTGTTTATTTCCTCAACCAGTTCATCCGGTACATTGTAAGCTCTTTCGAATTCCCTCGTAGCTTCTCTAACGTTTGCTTTCTGTTCTGGATTAAGATCGGATTTTGTTGATTCTTTGTTTAATTTTTCAATATAGTCCTTCATTTTTTCGCTAGTTACCTTCTCGTGTAATAGGCTAGAAATCGTAGCTTGGGTTTCCGATCTCTCTTCAACCGCCCCTTCCGGCATTGTAACTCTTTCATCCCAGTCCAGCAAGGCTTTGGCTTGTTTTAAATCATTTAATTTTTTGTAAAATTGGAGAAATTCTTCGTAAATCTCACTCAATTGTCTCACCGTCTAAGCAATTATTTTCATTTGTACTTTTGTTTCTTAGATGGTTTTGAAACTTAATTATGAAATTTCTGGTATTCCTAATCTATTTGAGGTAGATGGGAGAGTTATTCTTCCCAATCTTTTTTCCACTCGTCCCACTCGTCTTCCCATATATCTTCCATATCTTCTTCTTCCAACTCTTCCTCAGTTTGACAGAGGGAGCATTCATAGACAAAATACTCATCATCCCTACCTACAAACTTTTTTCTGGTCTCCTCCCCACATTCACTACAATAACTTTCAAACTCGGAAAATTCATCCTCCATAACATTCACCAATTAAACTTCCTCAACCACTCCCAAAAACATAATCCTCAACCGGCTTGCTGAGTTTTTTAGACAGGAACAGGAGATTTTGGAAACTAGGGGTACTAGGGCGTCGGTGGTGTGAAAATTTAGGTGTTTTGACAGGTTGATTTCGAAGAGATATATTCTGGAAAGGATTTCATAAAGAAGGTGAAATTGGTAAGTTAAAACCTATTTCTATTTTTTAGGATTGGAATGTTCAAGACTTATTTATTAGTAAACTTTTTATCAGACGATAGAATTTTTATGTAGGGTTTAAAACTTAGCTAAAAAGGTGCAACAAATGGAATTCGAATATCCGAGCCAGATAAACGCGATGTTTGACCCAGACGCAGTCGCAGTTATCGGCGCCACTGAAGACATTCAAAAATGGGGATTCGGAATTATCAACAGTTTCATGCTGAAAGAACCAGACGCCGACCTGTATCTTGTAAACCCAAATAGAGATAAGATATTCGACAAAAAATCTTACGACAGTATCCTAGATATTCCGGCCGATATCGATTTGGCTGTTATTACGATTCCGGCAGAATTAGTTCCTGGTGTTGTTGATGAATGTCAGGAGAAAGGTGTTGAAACGGTTATAGTTATCTCGGCTGGTTTTGGTGAGGCTGGAAATGAGGATTTGGAGGAGGAGATGGTGGAGATTGCGAAGAGTGGAGGTACTAGACTTGTGGGTCCTAATTGTATGGGTCATTTTGATGCTCATTCTAATTTATATACTGCCAGGTTTCTTCCTAAAATCAAGGAAGGAAATATTTCTGTTATTTCTCAGAGTGGTAATTTTGGTGTTTTTATTGTAAAGGAGGGTTATCAGAAGGATTTCGGTTTTAGCAAGTATATTACTACTGGGAATGAGGCTGACCTTGGTTTTGTTGACTTTTTAGAGTATTTGGGAGACGATCCCACTACCGATGTTATAGTTAGTTATATTGAAGAAATTAGAGATGGAGAACGTTTCAAGAAAATCGCTCCAAAGATTACGAAAGAAAAGCCTCTTTTCGTTTTGAAAGCTGGTGAAACCGAAGCAGGAACGAAAGCTGCCGCCTCTCATACCGGAGCTATGGCTGGAGACGATAGGATTTATGACGGCGTATTCAAACAAGTGGGTGCTATCAGAGTCGACACGCTAGAAGAATTGTTCGACACGTTGGAAGCGATGCAAAAACACCCGCTTCCGAAAGGTAAAAATGTCGGAATTCTTACTGGCGGAGGAGGGTTCGGAGTTATAGCGGCCGATGCTTGTGAAAAATCCGGATTATCCGTCCCTGAACTTTCCGAGGAAACTATGGAGAAGTTGGACGAAGTTCTTCCGCCGAGATGGTCTAAAGGGAATCCTGTTGATATGGTAGCTGCAGGTGCGTTGACTTACGATTGTTTACCCCCGCTTTTGAAGGACGATAATATAGATATTATTCTCGCTCCTTACGCTTTCGCCATGGCAGGGTCAGCTAAATTAAGGGATATGATTCCTGAGATGGAAGATGAAGCGGACGAATATTACTCGGAAGCTATGGATTGGGAGGATGAAAGAACGGACGAAATGATTCAATTAATTGAGGAAAACGATAAGCCTGTATTAGCGGCTGGTCTTCCTGGGTTTGGTGAAACTTTTCTTCACGAAAAAGTTAGAAAAAACTTTCCGACATATCCCTCCCCAGAGCGAGCCGCTCAGGTTTTAAAATACCTGACTAAGTATAGATCCTTCCTGAATCGAGAAAAAGAAGACTAAGTTAGAGACTAACCGGAAGAGAATAACCCAATATTAAGAAGAATGTACAAAATGTTTCTCGAAATTTCTATATTCTTCAGGAATATCAAGTCCATATCTTTCCGCAAGTTTCAAAATATTTTTCAAAAAATCTCGAAAAACCGGTATAACAGCTCCACGAACCTCCCCTCTCTCAACCTCAGCCCCCTTATCCTCAAGAGTCCTTCTAATACCCTTTATCAAAAAGTCAAACACTGCTTCCGGAGTCGTAGGTTGAGTAGCCAAATCAGCTAAATAACTTAATTCTTTTTTCAAACCCAGCTCTGCAGCAGATATTCTAACTCCGTATCTTGGTGCAATGTTTTCAACTATAGCTTCGGAGGCAGCAAAAACTAAATGTCTTTTTCTTTCCTCCAGTTCGGACTTTCTCTTTTCTGTTATATCCCTAATGGAAGCTACAATTCCATAAATTTCGCCGTCATTATCTCGTAACGGATAATAATACGTGTCAAGGTAAAGCTCGTCTTCATCGGAAATTTCGTAAGTCATTTCGTATTGGACTGATTCCCCTTTGAGACACCTATCCATGTATGGTTTTATTTTTCTGAAAACTTCTTCATCGATTATATCCCCAGCCTTTTTCCCAACTATATCTTCTTCATCTACATCAAAGTATTCGAGAAACGTTTGATTCACAAATAGATATGAATAATTTTGATCTATCCCCGCTATAAGATCTTCAGAAAATTCTACCGCTCTTTTGTACTGTCTCAGTTTTTCCTCCATCTCCTTTTTTTCAGTAATATCAATACCACTACAAATTATACCTATTATGTTCTCCTGCTCATCCCTAAGAGGTGTATTTCGCCATATCAAGTGTTGTTCCTCTCCGTCAGCGTTAAGAATAGGGATTTCAAGAGAGTTACAATCTTCAACTTCTTCCTTCAATAAATCGTTAAATGTTTTTCTCGCCTCGTCCCTAAACTCTTCAGGAACATAGTTTGTAAACCAATTTTTTCCAATAATTTCGTCCTTATCCTCTCCTATCATTTCACTTCCAGTTTCGTTGATTTGTACAACTTCTCCCTCAACATTAACATGTAGAACTATACAATCAGCTACCTCCATATACTTCTCTTTCATCTTCCGTTCTTTTTTTAGAGCTTTCCGAGTCCGCCAGTTTTCGACCGAATCCACTATTTTTTGAGCTAAAGAAGCATATTGAGATTTCAAATCTTCACTTTTTGTGAAGTAATTAGTGGCCCCCAAATTCAAAGCTTGTAAAGCAACCTCCTCTTCACCACGTCCAGTAAACATAATAAAAGGAACTTCACTATCTTTTTCCTCCCTCAACACACGTAAAAAATCCAAACCATTCATATTCGGCATCATATAATCAGAAACAATAGCATCATACTCATTTTCTTCAAACAAGTCCAAAGCCTCCTCAACAGAAATAGTTGTATCAACACTTAGGTGCTCATCTTGGCTCTCTATTACAGATTTCGCTTGCTTCAACATGTCAACGTCATCGTCGACAAACAAAGCTTTTATTTTATCCGAAAAGGCCCTCGAATTTTTTCTATTCATTCTTCTCCCTAGTTGATTTTCTGAATACGGATTATATATTTAACTTCTCCAATTTTACCCTTGCAGAAAACCGTCATTAATAAATTTTAACTGTAGATTCTTTCTTTAAGGTTTGAAAACTTTAGAAATCTGTGAAATTATATCTCTAAATTAGTAAGATAAGCTTGCTAGTGATGATGTTAATGAAAATCAGAGTTAGTCTTTTTGATTTTTTTCTTTGAATCTCTTTAGAGCAAGTTCTTCTGGATTGTTTTTCTCTCTAAATCTTTTCAAAGCCAGTTTTTCTGGCTCTTTTTTTGTGGAGCATTCTTCTCCACTACATCTGGTATCATTCATTTTTTAATACTCCTTCAGATTGATTAGGAGTATTCGTATATTCGAATATTTAAACATTCGCAATATAGAAAAGGGCTAATTCTGGAAAATAGTGTAGTGGGGGAGATAATTAACTATAGAGATCGTCCAATTCGCCTCTACAACCGTCGCATATCAGAAATTCTCGCTTTTCTTCCCACATAATATGTCTTTCCGAACCACATAGGTCACACTTTCTCATAATATCCTTTCACCCTTGTTTAACTTTTAGTTTATAAATGTTGTGAAATACTTACCAAAATTGAAAAAAATTAGAAAAAAATACAACAAAATGTTAAAAATAAAGGTTTTCCAGTGAGAAAGAATCCAAAAATACCGAAAAACTCATACATCTAAAAAAGATCTAAAACCCAAATATAATCGTAAAATTTTTCAATACTACCCAACAAATGAGATTGCAGGGTTATATTATTTACAAGGAAGATAAGGAGAAATTAAGGGAGCACGTTGAAAAACTGCTCCAAAACCCTGAATTAATATTCCCCGACCCAAGCCGGACGGAAAAACCGGACGGTGAAATTTTAAACCCTATCAGAAAACAGTTCGTCAAAGGCCCCTTAAGAACCCTTTTTGATAATCCAATTACTAAATATTTTTACAGTGCATTTCAAAACTATATCGAAAACCCGGCAAAGGTTAATTTTGGACCGTTTTTTGAAAATGTCGTTTATAAACCTTGCAAGAGATTAGGTTACAAACCGGTGGAACGACTTTTTGAAACTTTTGTATCAATGTACTTCGAACGAGATATAGAGGGAAAAGAGAAAATGCCGAACGAAGGACGTGTTATTTTAGCTACCAACCATCGTAGTTTTTTAGATCCAATACTTCTAGGCCTCTCTGTCGATAGAAAACCGGTTTTTATGGCTGGGGAGAAGCTTTACGAAATTCCCCTTGCGAAACAGTTCTTAGATTTTACAGACGCTATAAAGATTCATAGAGGGGATAAGGATTTAGACGCGATAAAAGAGTGTAGAAACGTTTTGAAAAACGAGAGACTTCTCTGCATTTATCCTGAAGGTGCAATTCCCGGCGGTGAACCTGAACATCCTAAAGATATGGTCAGGGAAGAAACAGGTCTACTCCCCGGGTATCCTGGTACGGTGAAGTTGGCGATTCAGACAGATTCTCCTGTCGTACCTGTTGGTATGGTTGGACAGGGGGAGGCCTTGCCTGTTGATGCTGTTCCTCATATGAGGGAACCTCCTATTCCGGATCCGTCGGAGATAGTGATTAGATTTGGAGATCCTATAAAGTACGGTCCTGAGGAAAAGGAAAAATCGGCCGATGATTTGACTGAGGATTTGATGTTTAAAATTTCGGAACTTGTTGAGAAAGCGGAGGAGGCTCATCCTTCTTTAGATTAGATTATCTTGAAGATTGGGAGTTTTTAGAGAAGCTATTTTGTAAGTATCCAGTTTCTTTTATATCTCTACTTTTACCAAACTCGAGTATTGAAAAAGTGTTACAATAGGTTTAAACAGAATGTATTTCGTATTCATCTTCCTGACGGAGTAGTAATCCTATTTTAATAGTCCTGCGACCATTTACCTAAATTAGAATACCAAAGACCGATAATATCCGTTCTGTCGAAAAATTCTAGTTAGAAACGTTCTTATCTGGCTGTTTGCTTTTCTTTTTCTAATTTTATATGTTTCGAATCATCAATCAGAAAGATAGAATTAAAAAATTCCTATTTAAGACAGACCAATTCCTTTCGTAAATTTATAGAAAAGAGCCAAATAGGGCAATATCTCAAGACGACCAGCCAGCATCTGGCCTATAAGAATCTCCTTTACAAGGGGAGGGGCAATTTCGGTTATTCCCACGGACAGACCTACGTTTCCTTGGGCCGAGGCAGATTCGAAGATGACATCGATTCCGGTCTGGTTTGGCATTAATATCATGATGAAAAGTGAACTGATTATTAAGAAACCGATATAGATGAATGCGTACGAGCTAGCTTCCATAACGTCTTTTTCTTTGTATTCTTCCCCTCCAATTTTAAGAGGGACAATCGCTCTATCTGGAAGAAATGCTCTTTTTATAATCCAAATTATAGTTCCTATGATAATAATACTTCGAATGAGTTTTATAGCGCTGGATGTGGACCCGTAACCCCCCCCTAATACCATTAGAACTGTTAAAACCCCTTTCTGAAATGAACTCCAATCGCCAGGGATTAGACCTGTGGTAGAAAAACCAGTACCTGACAAAGCCGATGTCGTCTGAAAAATACCATTCTTTACACCCACATCTATAGCAAGCGCTATAGCGGATAACGCAATCAAACCAATCATCACTTGGACTTCCCTACTCTTTAGAAGTGCGCGCCAGTTTCCGTCGAAAACTTTTTGGTGTGTAGTAAAACTTATCGCTCCCATAATCATGAGAAAGACAGCGACAGCGAGGAGCGGTACGCCGTACCCGGCAAAGCTATCAGCGGTGACTGAAAATCCTCCAGTTGCTATGCCCGTCATAGAGTGGTTCAAGGCTGCAAAAGGTTCCATTCCAAATAGTATAAATCCAATTATTCCCAGAATTGTGAAGAGTAAATATGCTTTATATAGAAACCTAGCTGTATCTTTTATCCTTGGTAACATGCGCCCCTGACGCGCCTCCGACTCGTACAGTAAGCGGGCGAAACGTCCCGTCCTAGGAATGATAGCTAAGAAAAGAACAACAACCCCCACACCCCCAACCCATTGAGTAAAACTTCGCCAAAATAATATTGAATGTGGAGGCACTTCTACTAACCATCCTTCCGCTCCTTGAAGGATTGTCAAACCAGTCGCGGTAAACCCAGCGACACTCTCAAACATAGCGTTTAGCACTGACAGATCTAAGCTGATAACGTAAGGAACAGCTCCAAACCCTGACAATAGAATCCAAGAAATTGCGACCAAAATCATGGCATTTCCAAGACTGAGATCTTCCACCTCACCAGATCCTCTCTTCAAAATCATTCCTATAGCACCCGCAATACCCGCAGGGATAACAAAACTAGGAATATGAACAAACTCCATATAAAACGCTGCAACTATAATCGGAATTGTAAGAATTCCCGCAATCAAAAGAAATATTAATCCAAAAAGATCTCGCATCTATAACACCTATTATTGCTAATTTGGAATTTTAATGAATCCTTTTCTTTTTTATCCCTTTTATCTATTAGAATCTGGACTTTGGAAATAATTGAATCGTCTCGGATTTATAAAAATGAGGTGAGTTAGAATCTTTTATAAGTAAGTGATTATTCGGACCTTTCTTCATGAGAAGGAAAGTGTCTTCTCAAGGATAAAAAGATAAAATCATCCACTCACAAGATTCATAAACATCTCAAAATATGGAGTTCAACTAACTATTACTATCCCTGCTCTGGGCTGCTTTTTTGAATTCTTCTATTGAAAAAAATTCATTCAATACTTCTTGCTATTTAGAATGGTCCACGCGAATTGACTTTTTTCAGGAAAGATCCTTGGAAGAAACTAACACGAGAATGAGTAATTCCACACAGCTTTTAACCATTCTCAGTCGGAAGGATTATTATTTTTTCGATATTCCAAAACCATTTATAGGGATTATTTTTTTAGAAGAGTTGAATGAACGAGTGATATTATGGAAGTAATTATAGTTGGAGGAGGGAGAACTGGTCGTGGATTATCTGAGAGACTGTTAAAAGCAGACCATCGAGTTACGATTATAGAGGAAGATGAGGAGAAAGCCCAAGAAATATCAAATGAATTTGATGTGCTTGTGATTATGGGTAGTGGATCGGATATGGATGTTTTAGAGGATGCGGGTGCAGAAGAGGCTGATGTTCTTGCTGCGTTGACTGGATCTGACGAGGTGAATTTTATGGCTTGTAAACTTGCTAGGGAGGCTGGAGTTGACAGGGTGATTACAAGGGTGAATGATAGTAATCGTGCGGAGATGTTTGAGGATGTAGGTGCTGATGTGACGATAAATCCTATTGATGCTACTATTGGTTTGTTTGAGAAGGCAATTACGGGACCTGGAGTTTACGGCATGTTAAGTTTGGGTGGAAGTAATGCTGATGTTATAGAGGTTTCAGTTTCAGGAGAATCTGAGGCTGTGGGAATGTCGATTGAAGAACTCGACTTACCTGAACTTTGTACTATAGCTGTAATTAACAGGGGAGATGAATTGATTTCGCCGAGAGGTGAAACCGTGTTCCAGGAAGATGATAGAGTGATAATAGCAGGAGAACCTGAAGGCATAGCTACTGCAGGAGAGTTATTCCATAAAAAAGATTAAGCTTGGAACCGTAAAGGATGACATTAAACGAATGGCATAACTAGGTTTTTATTCCTCCGGAAGATACCACGCTTTTTCTAGGAAATACTCTAAAATTTCGGATTTTATTGGGGAAGTAGAGAGCGTCCCCGTCTTAGGGAATAGGGAACATTAACCATGGACTAAGCCTTTCTAGAAAAGATTTTTTTAACTTGCTTTTTAAACCCTTCAAGCACACCTCTAATCCAGGCTTTCCATTTTTGTTCTCCTTCTTTGAATACTAAAGCTGAACATTTCGCATTGTTTACTATCTCGTCAGTCATCCATCCAAACAAATAGCGCGAAAATACGTATTCTCCAGTAGGTCCTAAAACTATCAAATCATAATCTTTCGATTCCTCTATCAAAGCTTCGGAAACATTCTCATGTTCTATCACTCTCGTTTCACAATCTACTCCTCTTTCTAGCATGAATTCTTTCGGTCCGCTAAACATTTCTTCCAAGTCTTCCTCCGAATCTTCATCTTCACAAACATGAACGAAGTCACACTTCGCTCCAGTTTTTTGCATGATTTTACTTGTAATTGTCAATCTTTTTCTATAATCGTAATCTTTGTATCCTACAGGGAATAAGATTTTTTCAATATCATAAACGGTCCCCGAAAGGTTTTTGAACGCGATTACATCTCGATCGGAATTGGCGAAAATTTCCTCCAATGGAGTGTTTCTTAATGATCGGAAGCGGATTTTTTCTCCCCAACCGATCAGTATAAGGTCGGAATCATCTTTTTCAGCTTGTTCTAACACGCCCTTACAAACAGTATCATTATAGTTTATTTTTGGAATTATTCTAATTCTTCTGTTCTTAATCTTTTCTCTGTGGCTTTCTATTGTTTGTGAAGAAGTTCTCCAATCTTTTTGCATTTCAAAAAAGTTTCCTTCCTTTATTACGGTGAGAAAAGTAACCCTACCACTATCTAAAATTACCGAGGCAAGTTCTGTAACTCTGTTAATATCATCAGGATGTCTTACTGGAACGAGCAGATTCTTAAACTCAATTTCTTCATCCTCCAAAATTATCACCCTTCAACAACCTTTTTACCCCTATGTTTAATTTGAGAACATTCACTCTTCGCAAACCATAAATCCCCAAAAGAGGTTCCTTAACATTATTTTCAACTAAAGATCTTAACTCAGCTTCAGGTATTCCCGAATTGTTAGAAACACGCGGCACTTGAATCATAGCCGCACTGACAGTTATATGAGGGTCAAGAGCAGATCCCGATTCCGTAACTAAGACGGATGGTACCTTCTCATTTTCGAAATGTTTCGATTCTAAAATATTTTCAACCCTGTTTTCGAGTTCCGGGTTTTGAGGGCTGAGATTCTTGCTTCCTGACATCAATGCGTTATAATTAATAGAGGAGGGTCTGCCGTGGAAGAATTTAGAATTTTCGAAGTTTTGCCCTATCAATTCGGACCCTATTGTATCATTGTCGTATTGGGTTAAACTTCCTTTCGCTGAGTTTCTCCAGATTTGTCCAAATAATCCTATTGTTAGGGGGTAAATGATGGAGAATATTATTATTCCGACTAGGATGAGTCTGATGGCTGTGGATAGGTTTTTTAATTTTTCAGTCATCCAAACACCCCTATTGTAACTAATAGTAGGTCGATTAGTTTGATGAATATGAATGGAGCTATCAGTCCGGCGCCTCCGTACATGAGTAGGTTTTTTCTGAGGAGTTTTGATGCGCTTTGTGCTTTGTATTCTACTCCTCTCATTGCTAGTGGGATTAGGAATGGGATAATTAGTGCATTGTATAATAAAGAGGATATGATTGCGCTTTGGGGGGAGAACAGGTTCAAAACATTCATTTTGGATAATGCTGGAATGCCTGCGCTAAAGATCGCAGGGACAAGTGCGAAGTATCGAGAAATGTCGTTGGCGATGCTGAAAGTGGTTAATGATCCTCTAGTCATCAATAATTGTTTACCAATTGCAACCACTTCGATCAGTTTGGTCGGGTCTGAATCTAGGTCGACCATATTTCCTGCTTCCTTTGCGGCATTTGTACCCGCTTGCATCGCTAGGCCAACGTCTGCTTTTGCTAGAGCAGGTGCATCGTTTGTGCCGTCTCCTGTCATTCCGACTAGTTTTCCTGAGGCTCTGATTTTTTCTACGAGTTCTATTTTTTCTTCGGGTTTGAATTCTGCATAGTATTCGTCTATGCCGGCTTTTTCGGCGACGGCTTTTGCTGTTCTTTCATTGTCGCCGGTCGCCATGATTGTTTGGACTCCCATTTCTTGAAGTTCTTTTATTCGTTCTTTTATTCCTGGTTTTAGCTCGTCTTGAAGTTCTATCAAACCGACAATTTCATTATCAACTGAAACTGCTAGCGGAGTGCCTCCTTTATCGGCTATTTTGTTGGCTTTTTCTTTCAAATCGGAAGGTGGGTTGTCTGATTTTTCTTCAACTGCGTCGACTGCTCCCTTTCTTATTTCGGTTCCGTCTGATAGGTCTATTCCGCTCATTTTTGTTTTAGCTGAGAATTCTATGAAGTTATCTTCCGACAATTCTCCCTCATCTATGTCGAAACCTTTCTCTTCTGCTAATGATATGATGGATCTTCCTTCGGGTGTTTCATCAAAATAAGAAGCTTTCAAACTAGCCATGGCGATATCTTCTTCATCATGATTCTCCAAGGGTACGAAATCTTCGGCTGTTCGTTCGCCTGTAGTTATAGTACCTGTTTTATCCAAGATTAGAGCGTCCAGATCCCCTGCAGATTCTACCGCTTTTCCAGTCTTAGCAATTACATTATCCTTGGTGACATTAGTCATTCCCGCGATACGGATTGTAGCTAATAAAGCCCCTATCGTGGTGGGCATGAGTCCGACGAGTAGGGCTATTAGATTAGCTATCTCGACATTCATGTCGATGTAGTATCCGAAAAATTTCATTGTAGTTACTGCTACTAGATAGATAAAGGTGAAGCTGGCGAGTAGTAAAGTCATTGATATTTCATTGGGTGTTTTTTGTCTTGACGCCGATTCTACTAGGCCGATCATTTTGTCTAGGAATGATTCTCCAGGTTCGGCAGTGACTTCTATTTTTAACCTGTCGCTGAGGACTTCTGTTCCTTCTGTTACGGAACTTCGATCGCCTCCGCTTTCTCGTATTACGGGTTCGGATTCTCCGGTGACGGGTGATTCATCGATCGAAGCGCTCCCTTCAGTTACAGTTCCATCTCGAGGGATAACATCTCCTTCTTCCACGAAAACGGTTTCTCCTTTTCCTAATTCTTCACCGGAAACGACCTCGTAATCCTCTTCCGAAACCTCATCCAAGGGAACGTCTCCCGAAAGTTTCTTACCCTTAGTTTCAGTTTTCAACTCTCGTAAACTATCGGCGTGAGCTTCCCCTTCCAATTCAGCTAAAGACTCAGCATAATTCGCAAAAAGGAGGGTGAACAATAACAACCCGCTGATGAAACCGTAATACCATTGAGCCTCAACACCGGCGAAAAATGGAGGATAGAACGTTAAAATCAAAGTCATGATAGTTCCAATCTCTACAACGAACAGTACAGGATTTTTAATCAAATACGAAGGATCCAGTTTAATCAAAGAGTCTTTAATAGCAGCAAACTGTTTCTCCCAATCAACCATTTACAACCCTCCCGTCAAAAACTCGCCTAAAGGCCCAAGCGACAATGCCGGTAGGAAAATCAACCCACCGATAATTATCATGACCCCGACAAATAGGACCAAGAAAGCAACACTTTCAACCTTCAAAGTACCCTCAGTCACAGGTCGGATTTTTTTCCTCGCCAAAGAACCCGCAATAGCTATCTGTCCAACAACCGGAAGATAACGGCCAAGCAAAATCTGAACACCATTCGTCAAATTAAAGAA
Organism: Hadarchaeota archaeon (SeqCode); assembly: GCA_964608515.1. Taxonomy (GTDB): domain Archaea; phylum Hadarchaeota; class Hadarchaeia; order Hadarchaeales; family JAGGTB01; genus CAYLJV01. The sequence goes on along the minus strand of CAZSNS010000016.1, from coordinate 5,396 downwards.
AGGACTATTATCGGCAAGACCTTCCAAACCACTTCCATTATTGGCAGCAGCAGAAAACATCTCGTACAAAATCTCAGAAAAACCCCTAAAACCCGGGTTAGAAATTCCCTGCACTCCAAAATCCGTGAAAACAGCAATAGAAGTGGGAACTAGAACCAAAGTCGGCAAAAGAAGAATGATAAGAGCCGCAATCCTAACCTCCATCCACTCAATACGCTTACCCAAATACTGAGGCGCCCGACCAATCATCAGGCCAGCGATGAAAACTGCTAGGAAGAGGTAAGTCATTAGGTTTAGAAGTCCGACCCCTATTCCGTTGAATAGGCAATTCATGCTCATGCCTAGGAATAATGAGATATTTCCTTGGGCTGTGAAGCTGTCATGCATGCTATTGACTGCGCCGTTTGTGGTTGAAGTTGTGGATACTCCCCATAATGCGCTGAGAACTGGTCCGAAACGGACTTCTTTACCTTCCATATTTCCGTGAGGTTGAACCACTTCCACGCCGTCTGCGGAAACATTTACCCCTGGATTTGTTTGGATTTCTCCGGTTATTCCGACAAACAATAATCCTAAGAAAAGTATGAAGAATGCTCCAATCAGTACGGCTGCGTGTAATCTTTTCCCCACCCAGACTCCGAAGGCATAAATAATAGATATTGGTGCTGCAAGCATTACGAGGTTTAGAACAAGGTTGGAAAGGATCGTAGGGTTTTCGAAAGGATGGGCCGCATTTGCGGCGAAATAACCTCCTCCGTTAGTTCCGAGCATTTTTATTGATTCTACTCCAGCTACCGGTCCAACTCTTATCGTTTGCTCCCCTCCTTCAAGGGCGTTGACGGTTACTTGTCCTTGGAAAGTTTGAGGTACTCCTTGTGAAACTAGGAATATTCCCAAAATAATCGCAACAGGTATTAGAAAACGGACCGAGCCTCGAACGAGATTTTTGTAAAAGTTCCCAAGATTCTCATCCTCCTCATTTAAAATACCTCGAGTGAACCCGACTGCTAAACTCATACCCGTGGCTGCAGACATGAACATTGCTAATCCTACTCCGAACATTTGGCTGAAGAGGGAGAGGGCTTCACCCGCATAATGTTGTTGGTTTGTGTTTGCTACGAAGGTGGAGGCTGTGTGAAATGCTTGGTGCCAGCTCATTCCGCTGAGGTTGAGTGGGTTTAGTGGGAGTATTCCTTGGAATTTGAATATTAGTATTATTAGTAGGAAGAGTGCTCCGTTGAACATGAATAGGGATAGTAAGTATTGGCGCCAGTTCATCTCTTCTTCGCTCACTCCGATTAATTTGTAGATGAAGTTTTCGATCGGTGTGAAGACTTTGTCTAATTTTTTTATCCATCGCAGCCAGGAGGGTAGGGATCCCTTACTTTTGGTCTGTTCTCGGAATATCCATGCTAGGTATTCTCCGAAAAAATGTATTAGGACTGCGAGAAAGGCGAAAAAAACTAAGATTTGAATAATTATACTGAGCATAAATTCACCAGTTAGAATTTTTTAGGATTGAACAAGACGTAGGTGAGATAAATCATTAGAACTATTACAACACCAATGTAAACGATTTCCCCGATTTGTCCAATTTCCATCGTCATGAAAGTACGAAAAGCAAGCTAAAAAATATTGTCTTAAAACTTGAAAATTCTAAAAACCTACACCCTGATTATCATTCCAAAGTTTGCGAAAATACTTTTAATCGACCTTTCTCAATAAGAATTGTTATGAAAAAAGTTCTTGTACCAGTTGATGGTTCGCCTTTCAGCGAAAAAGTGTTTGATTATGCTCTAGAACGGGCTAGGAATTTAGATTATAAGCTGACATTTTTTCGAGTAGTTCGAGCTCATGAGTACGGCGGAGAAGTTATGAAGGAAGGAATTGAAGATGAAATCGATAATGCGGAAAAGTTTGTCGAAGATTTAACTGAAAAAGCTAATCAGCAAGGAGCGAAAGCAGACTGTGAAGTTATAGCAGGAGTAAATATTAGCAACACAATTGTAAGTTTTGCAAAAGAAAACGATTATGATTTGATAATCGTCGGAGCAAAAGGAAGTTCCGACCTAGGCACCATTCATCTCGGATCAGTAGCCGAGGGAGTAGTTAAAAGAGCTCATTGTTCTGTTCTAGTAGTTCAATGATATAGACGCATTAAGCGAATATAAGCACAACGACTAGAACCGCTAATAATGAAAACCAAATAATTGTTGCCAACCTGGCCATTTTCTTAGCTTTGTCAGCCTTCCACCATGACCTAGGTTCAATACCTTCAACTAAAAATGTCAAAACTCCTGACAAATTAATACAGGTCAGATTTATCAAAAATAACACCATTGCACCGCCAGCCATTATCAGATTCCCCGATCCTAGTAAAAGTCCTGAAACTACTAGTGTCGGAAGAAGTGATATGGAAACCATCACACCGACCAACGCCGTTGCTACATCTCTAGTGAAGGCGATTGCTCCTGCCGATCCGGCTGCTAGAGCTAAAGCTACATCTGCTAATCCTGCTTCAATTCTTGAGACTATAAATGGAATATTTGTATCCACCGTGAGAAAAACCCCTACTAAAACACTAATTATAAATCCTGCTAATATTCCTAAAAATATAGTTTTCAACGATTCTTTCCCCAAAACCGGGTCTGCCAAAGTGGTGGAGAGAGACAATCCCATATTCGGTCCTACCATCGGAGCAATAACCATTGCGCCTATTATGACCGCTATTTCATTTCTCAAAACACCTATAGAGGCGACTATTGAGGCTAGGGAGATTAGTATAAGATAATCTATGGAAAGTTCGCTCTTATCGGAAAGGGTAGAATATAATTCTTCTCGACTGATACTTGCCGTCTCGGTTTCTTCTTCCTCAGCCTCTTCTTCTTCCTTTTCTTCTTCAGGATGGGGTGAGACCGCTTCCAGATTGTGAACCATTAGTCTAAATTCTTCATGAGATGAGAATTTTTTATCTATAGAATCAATTACATTTTGACTTTTTTCCGCTTCTACAATTATTTTAACCGAAATGTTTTCCCCTGATATTTCATCATGCCAAAAATCTATAACTAAATCATTTTCTTCTAGAAGATTCTCAACGTCATCCTGATGATCTTTCGGAATAATCAACTCTATTTCTCGATAAGCCATTTTTTACTCTCCAGTCATAGGAAATTTTTGTTTTTTAGCCCTCAAAATGTTTCTGTTAGTTTCATTTGAAACAAGTTCCAAGTGCTAGTCTTTGTAGAACCTTGGCTTATTGTTAATTTTTAATATTTGAGAAGTCTCCCTTTACATGGGGTATAAAGAAGGGTTGGAAAGGATAATTCTCTGCAAAATTTTTGCAGATTATAAATGAGGATTTAAAATGAAAAAAAATGAAGAAACTGCTACTAAAAGTTCCACAGGGCCAGAATCGTCTTACTGGTCTAAAACTGCAGACGAAGTTCTCGAGAAACAATCAGTGTCTCAAAAAGAGGGATTAGGTAAGGAAGAAGTTGTTGAAAGACGGGATAAGTTTGGAAAAAACAAGCTTAAGGAATCAGAAACGAAGAGTATTTGGATTATTTTAGCTGACCAATTCAAGAGTTTGTTAATTCTTTTACTTTTTATCGCTACTGTTGTGTCTTTCTTGTTCGGTAAATGGATCGAAGGGATTTCTATTTTGATTGTTCTTCTGATTAGTGCTGCGATTGGTTTTGTGACCGAGGTGAAGGCGGTGCGTTCTATGGAGGCTTTGGATGAGATGACTAAGACTAGCGCAAAAGTTCGGAGAAAGGGTGAGGTGGAAAAGGTAAATTCCGAAGAGTTGGTTCCTGGCGATATTGTTGTGCTTAGTTCTGGTGATGTGGTTCCCGCAGATTTGAGAGTTATCGAAGCCTCAAAATTACAAGCGGATGAATCTACTCTTACTGGCGAGTCTGTCCCTGTTGGTAAAAAGGTTGAACCTGTCAATGAGGGTGTTCCTTTAGCTGAGAGGGAAAATATGCTTTATAATGGTACTCATATAACGCGTGGTTCTGCTGAAGGTGTTGTAGTTTCGACTGGTATGGATACTGAGTTGGGTAAGATCTCTTCTTCGATAGATGAGGCAGAAGATGAGCAAACTCCTCTTGAAAGGCGGTTAGATAAGTTGGCTCAAAAGTTGATTCCTTTACTCTTGATTATTGCTGGCATTATTGCTGTTGCTGGGATAATTCAAGGTAGAGATTTGTTTGTCATGATTGAAACGTCGATTGCTCTTGCTGTGGCCACTGTTCCAGAAGGGCTTCCTATTGTGGCTACTTTGGCTTTGGCTAGAGGAGTGTGGCGTATGGCTGATAATAATGCTCTTATTACCCGTTTGTCGTCTGTGGAAACTTTAGGGTCTACTAACGTGATTTGTACTGATAAGACTGGGACTCTTACGGAGAATCGGATGACTGTTAATAAGTATAGTTTGGAAGGTAGTGAAATTTCGGTTTCTGGAACTGGTTTGAATATTGACGGTGATTTTCTTGAAGAGGAGAAAGATTTGGACTTGAAAGAAGAAAAAATCTTGAGAAAATCTTTAGAAGTTGGGGTTTTGTGTAATAACGCTTCTTACAAAGAGCAAAACGGTGAAAAAAACACAGTAATCGGAGACCCGATGGAAGTTTCACTACTCATCGCCGGATTAAAAGCAGGGATAGATAGGGATGAGCTTTTGAAAACTTTGCCTGAAGAAAGAGAAGTTTCTTTCGACCCTAGTGTAAAGATGATGGCGACATTTCATGAGATGGATGGTGATTATAAAGTTGCCGTTAAGGGGGCTCCGGAAGCAGTTCTTGATTCAAGCACTCATGTCCTCACTGAAGAAGGGAAAAAAGAGCTTAGTGAAGATGAGAAAAAGGAATGGTTGAAGAAAAACGAAGCGATGGCTGAGAATGGGTTGAGGATTCTTGCTTTGGCTGAGAAGGAAGTTGGTGATTCTGGTGCGGATGCTTATGAGGGTTTGACTTTTTTGGGTTTGGTGGCTATGTTGGATCCTCCTAGAGAGGAGGTTAAGCCTGCTATCACGTCTTGTCAGTCGGCTGGTATTAGAGTTATTATGGTTACTGGGGATCATGCTGCTACTGCTCGGAATGTTGGTTATAGTGTTGGTTTGGTAGATTCTGAAGATGTTGAGGTCGTTCAAGGTTCTGAGTTGGATGAATTGGAAGAGTTGTCTGAAGAGGATAAGGAGCGGCTTGTTGATGCCCCGATTTTTGCTAGGGTGAGTCCTGATGAGAAGTTGAACTTGATAGAGATTCATCAAGATAATGGTTCTATTGTTGCGATGACTGGCGATGGTGTTAACGATGCTCCTGCTTTGAAGAAAGCAGATATTGGTATTGCGATGGGTCAGAGAGGTACTCAGGTGGCTCGTGAGGCAGCGG
>CAZSNS010000015.1:0-38465 GCA_964608515.1 Hadarchaeota archaeon (SeqCode) | reverse complement strand
GATTCAGAACCAAATGGGAATTTAATCTCCCCCTCCTTCAAAGAATTCAACATCGCCCCATTCCAAAACCAATCACCCAACTTAGCAAACGGTTTATAAATCCAACTATCCGCCTCCATAATTTGAATATTTTTAGCCAAACCAACCTCCCTATCAGAATCATCACCCAATAAAATCCTCCTAGCCTTATCATGAGCCCTCAAAAGATTACCACCAACCTTAAAACAATCACCTAATCCCTCCCCGGTAGGCCAAGTATCTGTTAGATAGGAGAAACAATAAACAGCAGGTTCATTTATCGTAACCCAATATTTCACATTGTCAAACTCTTCCGAAATTCTCTCAACAAATCTGTAAAAATATTTCAAGTTTTCCTCTTTTGTCCATCCTCCTTTGTCAGCGAACCAGACCGGATTAGTAAAGTGATGTATAGTCATAAAAGGTTCGATATTTCTTTCTTCCAGAGCGGTAACGACTTCCTTATAATGTTGTATCGCCTCCTCATTGAACTCTCCTTCTTCCGGCTCTATCCTGCTCCACTCTATTGAGAATCTATGAGCGTTTTGTTGAAGCAACCAAATCAGGTCGAAATCCTCTCTAAACCTGTTATAATGATTACAAGCTTCTCCAGAAGGTTCTTCTCCTCCACCCGATTGTTCCCATCTCCACCAATCATTCCACTTATTATTCCCCTCTACCTGATGAGCTGCCGTCGCACTTCCCCAAAAAAAATCTTCCGGAAATCTACTCATTTAAATCGCCATTGTCTATATTCCTTCAAAATTAAAAAATCCTTCCTAAACACCGTAAACTCACAAATAATTAAATTAAAACAATCGGTAAAGACAAATCTACCCATGGCTAAGCCTTATTACTAAATCTTCGTAATCCGGCAAGAATCACTAAGAAATTATCCTGATTTACTATTTTGATCAGCCTTCCGATAAACCGACCGATATTTGTCGTCGTCTAATTTCTCGTTAATTTTTTCTTCTATTTCTTCCTCAAAATCCTCTGGATCGATTTCTTCTTGACCCATTTTATCGTCTGGCAAGAAACCACACAGCCCCATTAAAAGTATTATATTCTTCAATAATAAAATTCAAAGTGAGAGGTTTAAAAATGACCGAAAATTCAAACCGAATTCGTAGCATTTTAAGAATAGCAGTATTTTTTCTGGGAATATATTTACTTTATCGGGGTATACTTGCTGCTGATAATATCTCAACCTGGTCCGGAATCTTTCAAAACCCGAATCTGATTTTTATAACTATTTTCGGAGTTATTCTAATTTCAATAGCTATAATTCCGGAAAAATTTGTAAAAAATTCGGAATACGATGAACTATCAAATAAGAATAGAACAGTAAAATGCACCGGGTCAATCGGAGTAGGCAAAGAAAAACAATCCAACAAAAAAGATGGAATCAGTTGGGAAGTCAATTATCCTGAAAAAATTCCAAACCCTTTTAAGGAAGACAGTCCGCCACTCTGCGACTTTTTGATCGAATTTTCAGTTAAAAATTATACTGAAAAACCTCTAAAACTTAGAGCTAATCTAGAATCCATAAACCAAGGGATTGCCATCGTAAGATCCGAAGTAAAAGAAAAGTGGGTATGGTTCCCATTACCCCACAAAGAAACAATACTAGTATGGTTAGAAGACCAAATCGAAACCGAAGTACTTGAAAAGGGTCAAACCTCAAGTTTTAGTTTCCATGCTGTGTATCGACCTAAATATGCTGAACCATTCTACCCGGGCTATCTTCCTCTAGAATATACTCTTGAAGGGAAATTCGAATCCGGTGAAGAGTTTGGGTCAGGATTACAACGTATAGAAATCCCTTTCGAAGATTGATAACCTATTTCACGATTCCAATAACCGATTGAATCTAATTATTCAAACCCTCAGTTACTGGAATGATAATTACAAAACTACTAAACCTATAACCTGGGTCTGTGCTTTGAATGAATGTAAAGCCCCAATATGTCCGGTTTCGTGAATTGATTCCGGGAATTGTTGTTTTAACTTATTTGAAGTACAATTCTCTCTGAAAAATATTTGTAATCACTCTCGTAAATTTTGGTTTAATAATACTCGCTCGGGAAAGGGAGTTAGAAGCCGGGTTCGCCTTCGGGATTTTACTCGTTTTTAGGGAATTCTATGTAGAAAGTACTTCCTTCTCCTTTTTCACTCTCAACCCAAATTTCCCCTTCTTTATTTTCGATAATACGTTTTACTATAGCTAAACCGACACCAGTTCCTTCTGCATCGCATCTTTTCTCTCTATGAAAAATTTCGAAAATCTTATCTTTTTGTTCCTCATCTATCCCAATACCGTTATCTTCAACCCAAAATAACCAGCTATCTTCTTGATCTTCAACACCAATTTCTATTCGAGGATCCTCCTGCTCACCCATATACTTGCAAGCATTGGAAATTAGATTAGAAAATATTTGATAAAGTCTCTTTCTTTGGAAAGAAAGGGTAGGCATTTCCCCTTTAACTTCAGTATTAATCCCTTTCTCATCTATTCTAGATCTTAAATCATCCAAAACTTCTTCAACAATCTCGCCAACCTCCACTTCCTCCTCCGGTGGTTCTTTCCTACCCACCCGAGACAATTGTAGCAAATCATCAATAAATTCATCCATCTTCTGAACATTTGCCTGAATACGATCTAAATAATGCGTTCCATCTTCTCCAAGCTCATCTCCGAACTCCTCTCGAAGCATGTCAGAAAATCCTTCCAAAGAAATCAAAGGCGTTCTCAAATCGTGAGAAACCGTATAGACGAAAGCTTCTAATTCCTTGTTTTTATTCTCTAAATCCTCCTTCTTTTGTTCAAGCATCTCCCTAGCCTCAACTAATTCTGTTATATCCTCTGCAAAGAAAATCACATTTCCTGTATTTAATTGAACAGCGTTGAACAATAAAGTTCTCTTCTCTCCATCTTTTCTTCTAATTTCCGTTTCTATCCCAGTGATTTGTCCATTTTTTGCTATTTCTTCAAACCAAAGCCGGCTTATTTCTCTCCGTTTCTCATAGTCAGGATATAGTTTTTTGAACCATTGTGCAAGCGTGGGAGTCTCCTCTTTATCATAACCTATTATTTCTTTCATGGCCTCGTTGAGAACTTCCATTTTTTTATCCTTACCATAAACCCCAATTCCGATATTAGCATTTTCTATTGTCTGACGATATCTAACCTCGCTTTCCTCAAGTTCCTGCTTCGCTTCCTTTCTTTCTGTAATATCTCGTAATATACCAATCATACCTTTTTCAACTTCTATCCCTGAATAGGGTATCTTCCTAACTGAAAACCATCTTTCAACTCCGTCGGGACACTCAATCAATTTTTCCTCATTTTCAATCGATAATTCTCCCGAAATTACCGATTCATCCTCCTCTTGCATCTCCCTACCATCTTCTCCAGAAAAAATCTTCTCAGAATCGCTACCTATAATCTCATCCCCCCCTTTTTCAACCAACTTTTCAAAAGAGTCGCTAATAAGAACATATTTTCCACTACTATCTTTAAAGTAGACGGGATCTGATATTGCATCCAAAAAAGTTTCAGTAATTTGACTTTGTGAGAGGTTTAAATTTTCCGCCCTCTTCATTCGCTCCCCAAAGTCTCGTTTAGTAACAGGACATTGATTAATCTTTTCAAAAAGGGAAGAAGAAATCATTGGATTCATATAAGCATATTTTCCAAAATCTTCCAACTTTAGAAGTGTTTAAACTCATAAAATCGTGGAATATTTATTCTATTAATAGAAAATTTTTTATAGGGGATTATGACCGAAATACCTGAATACATTTCTAAAAAAATTTGGAAAAAAGAATATCCGGGGGATGTTCAAGACAATATAAAAATTCCAAACTCCAGTCTTGTAGATGTTGCTATCGATAAACAAGAAGAATACGGAGAAAGAACAGCATTCCATTATCGATCCGAAGAACACAAATTTAAAGAAATAAATGATTCAGCAAGTAGATTATCTTCTGCCCTTGGAGAGTTAGGAATTGAAGGTGGGGACATAGTAGGTATTTACATGGCCAACTCACCCGAATGGATAATCTCATATCACGCAATTATGAGAGCCGGAGCGACTGTAACCGGAATAAGTCCCCTTTTTGTCCCAAGAGAAGTTAAATATCAACTCAGCGACTCGGAAGCTGAAACTGTAATTTTACATGAAGAGTACTATCCGAATTTAGAAGAGATTATAGATGAAACTGAAGTTGAACAGATAATCATAGATACCAAAGATAAGGAAGAACCGACTATAGAACAGGAAGATGGAGTATACCACTTTCACAAACTCATAGAAAATCACAGCACTCAACCCCCAGCAGATCTTAGCCCAGAGGATATAGCGGTTTTACAATATACAGGAGGTACGACCGGTAGGCCGAAGGGGTGTAAACTTTCTCACAAAAATGTTGTATCTAACGTTTATCAAAACATGGTGTGGTATAACCGGCTTTGTGAAAAAGAAGGGCTGGAATATTTGACGGCGCTAAGCATGCTTCCTTGGTATCATATTTATGGACAAACTTTGGAAGTAAACACTGCTACTCTAGCAGGGGCCGAAGGGGTTATTGCGCCAGAGTTTGACCCTGAAAAAGCTATGGAATTAATAGAGAAATATAACTGTCAATTGTTTTTGGGAGTTCCTACTATGTTTTTAATGCTGGCTAATCATCCTAAGTTTGAAGATTATGACCTATCTTCATTGAAGTGGGTCATTTCAGGGGCAGGGCCTCTTCCTAGAGATGTAGTTAGAAAATTCGAAGAAATTCATAATGTAAAAATTAAAAACGGGTATGGTCTATCAGAAGCGTCACCGGTTACCCATGTTATTCCTCCTTATTCGGAAAACAGGAGGAAGTTTGGAGTGCTTTCAGTTGGAATAGGTTATCCCAATACCTATTATGGAATAATTGACCCGGAAAAAGATGAAAATCCAGAATTCCTTGACCTAGAAGAGGTGGGAGAACTTGTAGTGAGTGGACCTCAAGTAATGAAAGAGTATTGGAATAGGCCGGAAAAAACTGAGGAGGTTTTCTTCGAAGCGGGGGGGCGAAAGTGGTTGAAGACTGGTGATATAGCTTTTATTGATGAAGATGGGTATACCTATCCTATCGATAGAAAAAAACAATTGATAAAATATAAGGGACATTCCGTTTTTCCGAGGGAAATCGAAGAAATTTACTTCGATCACCCTGCTGTTAACGATATAGCTGTTATTGGAGTTCCTGATCCTGAGATAGGTAGCGAAAATATCAAAGGCTTCATTGTTTTAAATGATGATTATGAGGGGGAGGTTAGCGAGGAGGATCTCATAGAATGGGGTAAAGAAAAACTCGCCAAATATAAATATCCTCGAGAAATAGAGTTTATAAACCAAATCCCAAAAACAGACTCCGGCAAGTATTTGAAGAGAAAGCTAAAAGACAAAGAAATGTTCGGGGAAGACTTAGACCTAACAGCTTATTAAAAATACAAATAAGTACCTAAAACCTAAAAAAAGTCAAATATAGCCCGGATTTAGAAAGAAGGAACTATCCGATTAATAATACTACCGCTAATGCTGCAAATACCATGAATATGAAAAATATTACTCTTATACTTCCCTTTTCAGAAATTATAAATCCCCCCTTCTATACTTTTTTTTACGGTTGATTTGTTTAACCAAACAACCATAATTATATCCCCTACTTAAGTAGTAAAAAACTAACGGAAAACGCCTTAATACTCCAAAAAAAGAAAACTTGACAATTTTAAATAACTAGCGCAGGACTAAACAATTCAAAACAATAATGAAAAGAAGGAAAATTTGGAAATTGAAACTCACATAATATTAAAGAAAAGATAGCAAAACACCCATCACAAAAGAAGAAAACGTCAAAAATAAAAATCGAAGATAAATGAAACCTAAAGATAATTAAATAAATTTTCCAATATTCCAAGTCAAACTCTTTATCTTTCAAATAAGTAAACTAGGATTTCTCCAAAGCCACTACAAATTTTGCACCACCGGACTCGGAATCCTTTAATTCGACTTCCCCACCATAACTCTCAACGATTTCCTTAACAAGATAGGTCCCTAGTCCAGATCCGGAGTTTTCACCTTTTGTAAATCCTCTATCGAATATACTATCCTTAACATTATCGTCAATTCCTCTACCATCATCAGCTAACTTAATTAAACACTCGTCATTCCTAACCTCCGTAGTAATCTTAATAGTTTCACACTCTGAGTGCTGTATTGCATTATCTATCAAATTAGAGAAAACTTCTTCTAGTAAAGTACCGCCTTTAATCTCCACATCCTCAACATCTAATTCCAATTCTATACCTTGCGAATTAAGACTCGGCTCTTTTTCACTTATCACCCTGTTAATAATCGGACCTGTATTCACTTCATTTATCTCCTCATCTTCAAGCGCGCGCAGAGTCCTTACCTTTTCTATTAAATCGTGACCCTTCTGACAAGAAGTAGTAGCCATATTTACAAACTTTTCCTGTTCCTCAGAAAGATCGGTATCTTCTAGCAAAGCGAGAGAGTTTCTAACAATCTGAATCTTATTCTTCACATCATGGCGAAGCAAAGAATGAAGGAATTCTTCCCTCTCCTTCCTCTCCTTCCTGTCGGTAATATCCAATACTTGTGCAACTGTAAATGTTTCCCCATTCAAATCCTCTATAATCGTAGAACTTACCTCAACAATCCTCTCCTCCCCATCCTTTCTTACAACTTCAAACTCATATCTAGGAGGAACATCCTCCCCCTCCTGCCTCTTTTTATAACGCTCCGCAACAAGACCTTTCCTTTCCTCTCCCAAGAATTCGCGAAAATCTTCACCAACCAACTCATCCTCGGAATATCCAAGAATCTCACACAACCTATCATTAACATAAGTTAACTCATAATTATCATTAGCAATTAGAATACCCTCCTGAGAACTCTCCACCACCGATCTAAATCTCTTCTCACTTTCCTTCAAAGCTTCCTCAGCCCTCTTCCGGTCAGTTATATCCTGAGCACTATACTGAAGCGCAACAATTTCTCCATCCTCCCGAATCGGCCTTCCACCCGCTTTTATCCAGAAAACATTACCCTCCTTATCAACGCCTCTTAGTGTCCTAGTCACCTTCTTACCTTCAAGTATCTCATTCCAAAATTCGAGATATTTATCCTCATCCTCCGGATGAGCGAATTCCAAAACGCTTTTACCCTTCAACTCTCCCTCAGAGTATCCGGAAATCTCTGCGGTCCTCCGATTAATCCTCCTAATCCGTCCCTCCTCATCAGTTATAACAACAAGTTCATTAGCCCCTTCAAACAACTCCTCATACCTCTCTTTTGCTCCTCTCAATCTTTTTTCCATCTGTTTTCGCTCTGTAATATCCTTCGACACTATAGAAACATTCAAAACCTCTCCACTTTCCGGATCGGTAATCGGGCTAAACGTTCTAAGATACCATTTTCCAATGTCCTCTCTCTCATGCTCCTGCTTTAGCGACTTTCCCGTTCGAAAGACACTCTTAACTTTTTCTTCAAATTCTTTCGACTCCTCTTCAGAATGAAAATCATGAAACTTATTCCCAACAACCTCCTCTGCCCTCCCAACTCCAAGACGAGATAAATGTTCGCTATTGGCAAGAAGATACCTACAATCCTCATCAACCATATAAATAGAATCATTAGATCCCTCCATTACTGCCCTAAGCTCTGACTCCCTCCTAGATAACTCTTCTCTAGCCCGACGACGCTTGGTAACATCTCTAGTTATAACAACAACCCCCACAATCTCACCACCCTCTCTAATCGGTTGAGCATTGACCTCAGAATAGTACATTTCCCCGTCAGGTCCTTCAAATTCTATAGTGTAAGGTTCAACCTTTTCCCCACTCATCCTCTTCTCAAAATTTTCTTTCAACTTTTCCATGCTTTCCTCAGTAATAAGACCCAAATCACCAAATTTAGACCCGATAAGCTCCGTCCTATCTAATCCTAATCTCTCCTCAGCAGTATTATTAGCCGCTTCAATCGTTCCATCTTTATTTAATAAAAACGCCGAATCAGGAGCAGCTTCAAACAATCTTCTGAATTTTTCCTCAGCACTTTTCCTTTCAGAAACATCCCTCACGATAGCCATTACATACCTCTCATCCTCAAGCTCATAACTATTCAAACTAACTTCAGCATCAAAACAAGTTCCATCCCTCTTCTCATGCACCCATTCAAAAAATTGAGGCTCTCCTTCCATAGCGGCTTCTATTTTTTCCTGAGCTTTTTTCTTTGAATCTCTACCATCTGGTTGAGTCGGAGGTGAAAACTCCCAAGGAGGTTCCCCTATAAACTCATCACGAGAACAATTGAAAAGATCAAGCGTTTTTTGATTACAATCTACAAACTCTTCATCATCCATAATTATGATGGAATCATTTGCAGATTCAAAAATAGTCCGATACCTTGTTTCACTCTTCTTAAGTTCCTCTTCAGCCCATTTCTGTTCGCTGATATCCCTCGCTGAAACAAAAGCTTTGACAGGTTCACCCTCCTCATTCTCGATTATAGACCCCTTCAAACTCACTGGAATTTCCTCCCCCTCTTTAGAAACAACATTAATGACTATTGGAGAGTAAGAAACCCCATCCAAAGTAGCATTCAAACCCTCTAAAGCTTTCTCTAAATCAGTATCTTTAACCAGTTCATTAGCTAACTTTTCAACAGTACTCCCAACTACTTCATCTTCACTATAACCGGTAATATTTTCAAAAGCAGGATTAACAGAGGTTATATTCCCCTCCATATCATGCATAAGAATTGCATCCTCCATAGCCTCAATAACCTGCTCCGCCAACATCTTCGCTTCCCTCCGCTCAGTAATATCCATAGCCGCTTCAACAACCCCCTCCAATTCCCCATCCTCATCAAAAAGAGGATTTCCTCTAATCCACCATATTCTACCGTCAGAAGTAACAATCTCCCCCTCCTCCGAACATTCCGATTCAATAGTATTTTCCACAGGACAATTTTCACAAGGCTCTCCAATACCTTGCCAAACCTCATAACATTTCTCCCCCTCCAATTCACTAACTTCCACACCAACAGAATCAGCAGCAGCCTTATTGGCCCAAACGATATTATGATTTAGATCTTGATGAACAATTAGTTCCGATGTATTATTCAAAACCAGTCTTTTTTCTTCTTCCGATTTTTGGAGAGATTTTTCATCCCGCCAGTGTTGAACCTCGTCCAAAATAGCCTCTGCAAGAACACCATACTGAGTTTTTGGATTTCTTTTCTTTTGCAGATACCGATTCGCACCGAGATTCAAGGCGTCCATTGCCACTTCTTCTCTACTTTTCCCTGTGAAAATTATGAAAGGAATATCATTATCCTCTTGCCTTAAATTTTTTAAAAATTCCAATCCGTCCATTTCCGGCATTTGATAATCGGACACTACAGCATCAAAGTTGTCAGCCTTCAATTTTTCCAAAGCTTCTTCGGCAGAATTAGCTGTTAACACGTTTAACCGTTCGTCTTGTTCTTCTAAGTAAAACTCAGCCTGCTTTAATAAATCAGGCTTATCATCTACAAAAAGCACCTTCACCTGATCCATCTGATACACACCGGAATATTTTCTAGGTTCACAGATATATTGATAAATCTTCCCTTTTTTAATTCTGTCTAAATATCATTAAAACGCTAAAACACTAATAATCTAACATATTTCAAACAAAAAACAATAATTTTTTCTCTCAAAAGACTAACAATAATATTACTCCATTTACTCCGAGAATTAACAAAACAGAAAAAGTTATTAGCAAATCTGACAATGACCGAGATAACAAAGAAAAGAATACCAAGAGGAGGTGTAAACTAATGGATTTTGAATTAACCGACGAACAAAAAATGATCCAAAAAACAGCACAAGAAATCGTAGATGATTACCCTCCAGACTACTGGTATGAAAAAGAGGAAGAAGGAGAATTCGCCCAAGAATACTGGGACGCAATGTCTCAAGCGGGAATACAAGGAATCATGATTCCAGAAGAATACGGTGGAGGTGGAATGGGAATGTCCGAAATGGTCATAGCTATGGAAACACTAGCAAAATGTGGCGCTGGCGGAATATGGTACCTGGTACTATCACCAATTTTTGGCGGAACTAGCATAAACATGCACGGAAACGAAGAAAAGAAAGAGAGATGGTTACCCGGAATCGCAAGCGGGGATACTGAATTCTGCATGGCGTTGACAGAACCCGATGCAGGATCAAACACACCAAACATCGACACCACTGCGAAGAAGGATGGAGATGAATGGGTCATAAACGGAAGCAAAATGTTCATCACAGGTGTAGACAGAGCAGACGGCATGTTACTCATAGCAAGAACAACCCCAAAAGACGAGGTCGACCATCCCAGTCAAGGAATTAGCGAATTTATCGTTGATTTACCAAACGATGGAATCGAATACAACAAAATACCAAAACACGCCATAAACTTCAGCAACACTTTTGAAGTCGGTATAGACGACGTGAGAATTCCCGAAGACGCCCTACTCGGACAAAAAGGAAACGGATGGTACCAAGTACTGGCGACACTAAATCCCGAAAGAATGACCGGAGCATCAGCAGCAGTAGGAGGAGCAACATTCGCCATAAACGAAGCGGTTGAATACGCTAACGAAAGAGAAGTTTTCGACGCTCCAATCGGATCACACCAAGGAGTCCAATTCCCACTAGCAGAGGCCTACACGAGACTAGAATCGGCAAGAATGTTAAACAGAAAAGCAGCCTGGATGTATGATCATGAAGACTATGACATGTTGGAAGTTGGGAAAGTTGCAAACACTGCAAAAGTAGCAGCCACAAATGCAGCCATAGATGCAACCTATCATGCAATGCAAGCATTCGGAGGATATGGATTTGCAAAAGAATACCATATAGAGAGGGGTTGGAGAGAAGTCAATCTCCTAAGACTGGCCCCTGTAACACAACAAATGGCTCTTGCTTTCGTCGGTGAAAACGTGCTAGGTATGCCAAGCTCTTACTAAAATTCCGAATTCTTAACTTCTTTTTTATTTATTATTTTTCTATTTCTACCCCAGAAGTCTTAACAAGCCTTAATCTATCAAACAATCAGCTAACTAATTTTAAAGGAAGAATCTTCCACCACTCAAAAATAAACAATTTTTTAGACACCGACGAGTCAATGAAAAGGAAACAAATGGAAAATGGCTTAATTCAAATTTATACAGGTAAGGGAAAAGGTAAAACCACCGCTGCTATAGGACAGGCGATTAGAGCCGTAGGACAAGATTTGAAAGTAGGTTTGGTTTACTTTCATAAAAATCCGGAAGAATGGGATTATGGTGAATTAAAAAAATTAGGAGAATTAGGGATTGAAACTAAAGGTTTCGCTGAAGAACATCCTCATTTTTACGAAGATACTCCGGAAAAGACCATGCGGGAAGAATGTTTGAATGGATTGGAATATGTTGAGAATATTTTTAGAGAAAATTCTGTGGATTTACTAATTCTGGATGAAATCATTATAGCTCTAAGAGATGGGTATCTAGAAGAAGAGGAAATACTGAATTTACTCTCAGATAAACCAGAAGATATGGAAGTGGTACTTACCGGTCGAGGAGCTACCGAACAATTATTAGAAAAAGCAGATTTAGTGAGTAAAATAGAAAATATAAAACACCCATTTCAAGAGGGCGTAGAAAGTCGAAAAGGAATCGATTACTAATTTACTTTCTTATTAGAATAATTCTTCATCCCTTCTGAATTTCGGTTCTTAAAATCTTTTCCGCCGCTGTATAAGGATCTACATCTCGATTGGCAACTTTTTCAGCATAACCCTCAAGGTCACTTTCCGGATTCTCGGAACATCTAGTCACTATCATGTTACCCAGCACAGTTTCGAGTTCTCTTCTAGCTCTCGCCTTTCTAACATTGCCGAGCTTTCCTGATTTTTCAAGATAATCTCTATGTTCCTCAATAGCTTTAATAAATTGTTCAACCCCTTCATCCCTTTCATCTTCCGCGATTGTGAGAATAATAGGAGAGACCCAAGCATCTCCTAGAGACCCTTGTTCCAGCTCAATTTTTCCAAATTTTGAACCGCCAGTACAATGCCCGCTTCCCGATTTTTCCATTTCACCTTCTTCAACGGCCCCTGCGCCTCTTACATCCTCGTCGAAACTCTGCATTTCTTTCAAGAACCTTTTCACTTCTGACGCTCCATCCAAATCGCTCTTATTTACTACAAAGATATCAGCAATTTCCATTATACCTGCCTTGCCGAATTGGATTCTATCTCCCACCCCTGGCATTATAACAACGACTGAAGTATCCACCACCTCTACTATATCCACTTCAGACTGTCCAGCTCCCGCAGTTTCTACTATTATTTTGTCGAATTCAAAAGCATCCATTAAAGAGATTACATCCCCAGTTATTTGAGATATCCCACCTGCCTCCCCCTTGGTACTTACACTTCTATAAAATACTCCGGGATCAGTCCATAAGTCACTGCCCGAGTCATGCCCGCTTAGTCTTAATCTGTCTCCGAGAAGAGCGCCACCGGTAAATGGACTACTTGGGTCAGTGGCTATCACTCCCACTGTTTTCCCCTCATCTCTAAATCTTTCTATCATTCTACTGATAAGGGTACTTTTACCTACTCCTGGAAATCCGGTTATTCCAATAATGTGAGAGTTTCCAGTTTCGCTAAAAATTTCTTTTATTACCTCCTCACCTTCCTCCGTTCTTTTTTCTACCAATGTAACGGCTTTAGCTAAGCTTTGCGTTTCTCCATCTCGGATCCCATCAACAAGTTTCTTAACTTCCATTTTTTCTCTCTAAAGAAAATTTCAATGTAAATTTTAAATCTCCGAGCTTTCTACTAAAGAATTGCCTAAATAATAATGCTCTTCTTCCTTTCCTTCTCTCTTTTCTACAATTTTTTTATCAATAAATTCTGAAACTTCCTTCAACGAAGAACCCGGAATAAAAACACCATCAACCTTCTCTTCTATCAAATCTTCAAAATGTTCTTCCGGAATAATCCCTCCCACAAGAAAAACAATCCTACCCAAATCCACACCTTCTTCCTCTAAAAGCTCCCGAATCCGAGGAACATAACTCTCATGAGCACCTGAAAGAAAACTCAAACCCAAAACATCAACATCTTCTTGCACGGTCGCGCTGGCAACTTCCTCAGCTGTACGATGTAGACCAGTGTAAATGACTTCATATCCAGCATCTCGTAAGAACCTGCTTAGGACACGTGCACCACGATCATGACCATCCAGTCCGGGTTTCGCAATCATTACTTTGATTTTACTTCTTTCAATTGACATAAAATCCCTCACATAACAGGTGGTTTCCTATATGTTCCATAAACGTCTTTCAAAGCCCCCATAATTTCGCCTTCCGTGGCCAAATTTTTCACAGCTTTGATGACTGGAGGCATTATATTTTCGTCTTCTTCAGCTGCTGATTTTATTTCGTTTAAAGCTCGTTCGACAACTTCGTTATCTCGCTTGTTTTTCGTTTCCTCAATTCTTCTAGATTGTTTTTTTCTTAATTCTCCTTCGTCTATTTGGAGTAGTGGAACCGTTAGTTCTTCGTCCTCCATCACGAATTCGTTCACTCCCACAATAATCCTATCTTTTTCTTCCACTCTCTTCTGATCCTCATAGGCCGAATCTGCAATTTCTCTGATAAAGTAACCTTGATCAATCCCTTCATACTGTCCTTCCAAAATACTCCCGTCACCCATATCTCTAATCTCCTCAATATACTCCATAGCTTTTTCTTCAACTTTGTCAGTTAAAGATTCCACAAAATAAGAACCACCTAACGGATCAATCGTATTTCCAACATTACTTTCATGAGCCATAATCTGTTGAGTCCTCAAAGCAACTCTAGCAGCCTCTTCACTAGGAAGGGCCCAAGCCTCATCATAAGAATTAGTATGCAAAGATTGAGTTCCACCCAAAACAGCAGCTAAAGCCTGGATGGTAGTCCTTACAATATTATTCAAAGGCTGTTGAGCAGTCAAACTACAACCCGCAGTCTGAGTATGGAACTTCAACTTCCAAGCTTCAGGATTAGAAGCACCCACTTCCTCCTTCATAAACCTCGCCCAAATCCTCCTAGCCGCTCTAAACTTAGCAACCTCTTCAAAAAAGTCATTATGACAATTAAAAAAGAAAGACAATTGAGGTCCAAGCCTATCAATATTTATACCTCTTTCCTGAGCAAGCTCCACATAAGCCATCCCATCAGCCAAAGTAAAAGCCAACTCCTGAACAGCCGTAGACCCAGCTTCCCGGATATGATAACCAGAAATACTAATCAGATTAAACTTAGGAGTCTCCTCCACCCCAAACTCAAAAATATCCCCCACAATTTTGAGCGAAGGCCGTGGAGGTAAAACGAGAGTATTCTGAGCATGAAACTCTTTCAACATATCATTTTGAAGAGTACCCCGTAAAACTTCCCTCTCAACACCCTGCTCATCAGCCAAAGCATTATACATACCATAAATAACAGGAGTTGGAGGATTTATCGTGAAAGAAGTACTAATCTCATCCAGCCGAATACCTTCAAAAAGCCTCTTAAAATCTTCAAAAGTATCAATAGCCACACCACACTTACCAACCTCACCCCGCGCCAACGGGTCATCAGAATCCCTACCCATCAAAGTAGGAAAATCAAAAGCAGTGCTCAAACCCGTCTCCCCCTCGTCCAACAAAGAATGCCATCTCTCATTAGTATCCTCAGGAGCTCCAAAACCAGAAAACATCCTATGAGTCCAAACCCGACCCCTATACATAGTGGAATAGGGCCCTCTAGTATACGGATAAGAACCTGGATAACCTATATCTTCCTCATAATCGATATCCACATCTTCAGGGGTGTATAATCTATCAACATCCAATCCCGACAAGCTAGAAAAAGATTCCTTCCTCTCCCCATATTTTTCTAACACAGGTTTCACATATTTTTCATGCCATTCTTCTTTATCCATCTCAATGAACTTCATAGTACCTATTCCAATGCTATTAAGTTCGACACTTTAAACAAATTCGGTAAAAACATGCATCTCTATACCAAATAATTTGAACTTTTTCCAAAACCAAAAATAGAATTTAATTTTCAGAGAAATTCCTTATACTCTTCCTTAGGAGGCATAACATGAGCCGTTCCATTTCCAATTTGTTGACCGTCTTGTTTCTCCCACTCAAGGTCTAACTTAGCAATACCTCCTTCTTCGTCTAAATCGTCCACTCTTACTCTTGCTGTTACAGTATCTCCAATGAACACTGGTTCAGAGAAACTCACTTTCAAGTTAGCAACAATCGTTCCGAGACCTGGTAATTCAGTACCTAAAATAGGCGCTACAAAACTAGAATAAATAGAGGTTGGAACCACTCTTTCACCATATTCGGTCTTTTTAGCAAACTCTTTATTCATAAAAAGAGGATCGGTAGCCCCGGATATCGCAGTGAAAAGAGAAAGATCAGCTTCTGTTATTGTCTTAGTAAAATCGGCTTCCTCTCCTATTTCCAATTCATCTATAGTTTTCCCTATAGCCATCTTTAATCATCTCCAAGATATTCCTCATAAGCTTCTGCAGTCTTTCCCTCTGGAAGCTTAACTTTTGCTCTTCCCTCTCCAATAACATCGTCATCTTGATTTTCCCAATGAATATCTATATCCAACGTGTTCTCTTCTATATTTTTATCCTCTATCTTAACAACAGCAGTAATTGTATCCCCTATCTTCGTAGGTGCTTGAAAAGAAACTTCTGTCTCCAACATTCGCGCACCCATACCCACTAAATCTTTGAAAGCAGCATTAGTCAAAGAGGTAGGTACTCCTCCGTGAGCAATTCTTTCACCAAAGAAAGCTTGAGAAGCCACTTTTTCATTCATATGCATTGGGTTAAAATCGCCAGTCATTCCTGCAAATAAACTTATATCAGTTTCTGTAATCGTTTTGGAAAATGAACCTTCTTCACCAACTTCTAACTCCTCAATGTCTTTCATATTCTCACTCCGGTTTGAAAATAAAAAATATAGAGTTAAATTCATTCAAGCTTTTTGTTCTCTATCGGAACTACCCCTTTGAAATTGGACATTTCTCCAGATTTTTCATCTTCCCAAAGTGCCTTCACTCTCATTCCTGGATAAACATCTTCAGGGTCCGCATCATACAATATCAAGTTAACCAAAGTTCCGGAAGCACCATCAAAATTCACACACACCAATATTATTTGTTCACCTTCTTCGACAAACCCCATAGCAATCGGGTCCATTCCGAAAACTTCTTCTCCCGCTTCAACCGGTTCCGTTATACTGTAGCTTACTATTGTTCCTCTGTCACTTACTTCTGTCCTTTCGTCCACTTTTTTCATGCATCTGCCACAAATGTATCTTGGACGGACATATACTGTTCCACAACTCGTACAAAGCGTTCCGATTAATCTCTCTTCTTGGAGTCCTTCTACGAACTCATCTAGATAATTTCCGGCTTTGTAAGTATAGGCTCCTATCGCCCATTCTCCTGAGACTGTCATTGTTTCTTCTCTATCTTCTGACATTATAATATCCTCCTATCATAGTGAGTCTTCTAAAACGGTAAGTGTAGCGTAATTAGTTGAGCCACCCCACCCATGTGCCACAGCCTTTTCAACATCTCCTGGAACTTGATGGTCTCCAGCTGTTCCTCGGATTTGTCGAGCACATTCTAAAACCCTCTGCATTGCTGAAGAACCTATAGCATTAGTAGCATTAACTCCTCCAGAAGGATCAACAGGCATATCTCCATCTATTTCAGTTATACCTTCTTCCATAGCTTTCCAACCTTCACCTTCACTAAACAATCCAATTCTTTCACTATACATCATTTCCTGATGAGGGAAAGGTTGATAAATTTCTGCAACATCCATCTCTTCTCTCGGATCCTTAACCCCAGCTCTTTCATAAGCTTTCATTGCACTAACCTTAGCACACATTTGCTCTGAATAATCAGCAACTCCAATTCCTTGCATTCCTTCCGCCAATTGATTATCTTCGTCAGAATAAGCGGCAGCTCCCGTCACCCAAGCAGGGTTGTCCGTCTTCTTTTTAGCAGTTTTTTCCTCAGCATATATTACAGCTGACGCTCCATCACTAGCCGGACAAATATGACCAAATCTGAATGGATACGAAACAATTTCAGTATCTGCTATATCATCAGCAGTAACTTTAGGATCTCCAAGATGGGCATATTGGTTTTTTGCAGCATTTCGACGATCCTTAGCCGCAACCATATCAAGATGTTTCACTTTCGCTCCTGACCTCTTCATATAGTTAACCGCTTGATAACAAGAAACACCTGCAGCCGCTCCTGGACCTAAAGCATAACCAACTAAAGATTTCATGTTAGGACTATATCTGAGATAATTTAATTGATCGGCTAAACCGACATGAGAAAGACCCATCGACGCTCCTGGTTCAACACTATCAGAATGTTTTTCCCATCCAATTGCTAGAGTTATATCATACATTCCTGAAGCTACTTGATAATAACCACCTTGAGCTACGGAACCACCCGTAGTACCACCTGTTGTTATTCTTAGAACAGGTTTATCTTTAGCTCCCATCCAGTCACCTGCCCAAGTTTCAGCTTGATTTACTCCACCGAAACCCTGCATGTTTCCAGCAGCAACTGCTTCAACTTCATCCGGAGTTATCTCGGCATCTTCCATCGCTCTCCAAGCGGCTTCACTAATTAGCTCAGCCTGATTCACATCTTTTCTAATTCCATGATCGGCTTGTCCGGTACCAATAATTGCAACATTTCTATTATTTCCCATCTTTAACCACCACCTAAAACATATGCCATGTTAGATTGAGCGCAAAGGCCAGTTTGACCATGAACTAAAGCTTTATCTGCTACAGGAACTTGATGTTTACCTGCTTCACCTTTAATCTGTTTAACCGCTTCTATCATTCTTATGAGACCTGTAGCGGTTATTGGGTCAGCCGATAAGGCACCTCCACTTGGATTAACTGGGAGTTCAGCTCCGGGATAGGTGGCACAATTATCCATTAATGCTCCACCTTTTCCTTCCCTGCAAAAGTCAAGCGCTTCATAAAGCATTAGCTCTTCGTGAGCAAACCTTTCTGAAATTTCTGCCACATCTATTTCAGCAAATGGGTCCTCTATATCAGCTCTGTCATAAGCTCTTTTCGCTGCCTCCTTAACAGCCTTCATACGAGACATATCTCTATCCCTCAAATAAGGACTTTGATAACTGCCAACCCCTTCTATCCAAACCGGATCGTCACAAATCTCCTTTGCTTTATCCTCAGAAGCGAGGACAAGAGCTGCACATCCGTCTGAAATGGGGCTTTTAGTTAATTCCCTAATTGGATCATAATACAATTTTGATCTTAAAATTTCATCAAGAGTTACATCTGGCATTTTTCTTTGTGCCTTTTCATTATCTGCTGCATTTCTAAGATTTTTAGCCGCTACACTCGCAACCTGTTCCTCTGAAATCCCATTGTTGGACATATACATTCTCGCTTGAAGGGCAGCCATTGAAATATCATTCAAAATATCGTACTGTCTTTCAAAAGTGGGATCTGCCATGTAGGAAAAGACTTGGTGAGGATTGAATGTTGAACCTTGAGTATGAGCCACCACCAATCCGACATCGTGAGTACCTGCCAACACTCTCATCATCGCATAATAGGCAGCGAAAGTTCCATCTTCTTCGGTCTTTGACTCATCTTTCAAATAACCTCCTTGAGGCATTGTAACGTGAACGTTAGAAATAGTTCTTCCATCCAACATGTCATTAGAGGCGTTAATCACAGTTCCTACATCATCACGTTGAATTCCAGCGTTATCTAATGCTCCCTTTGTAGTTTCAAAAACCATCATATCTCTAGTTTTATCAATATCAGCTACATGACTTGTCTGACAGTACCCTACTATTCCTACTTTTCTATCCATTTTCTCATTCTCCTTCTCTATTTTGGTTTGAAATATTTTAAGTCTTCAATTTGTCCTTCCGTCTCATCTCTCCAAACGGGAACAACT
The DNA here is from genome assembly GCA_964608515.1 of Hadarchaeota archaeon (SeqCode). Classification (GTDB taxonomy): domain Archaea; phylum Hadarchaeota; class Hadarchaeia; order Hadarchaeales; family JAGGTB01; genus CAYLJV01. The sequence goes on along the minus strand of CAZSNS010000015.1, from coordinate 19,325 downwards.
TCTTGACCAATATTTAAATCTGTCACATCTGCTTCCTTGATAGGCATATAGAGTTGAGAATCAGCCCCGTCTAATTTAACCATTCCAATTATTCCAGCTTCACCTAACTCCTCAAAATTACCTTCACCATCCAACTCCAGCTGAGCTTCCGTATAACTAAGCAATGAACCTTCTCCTGAAAGTTCAATCATATCATCTTTTTCTAGATCATTATTACAATTAGTACACCTGCGTCTCGGAGGAACTGTGACATATTCACAGTTTGGACATTCAATCGCTAAAATTTTCTTATCCTCAAAAGATTTGATAAACTCCTCCATCATTTTCCCGACTGTCCATTCAAACCCAGCGACGAGACCACCCATTGGAGGGTCAAAATTTGTCGTTTCTTCCATCTCTTCTAAAATTTCTTCTTTTGTCTTATCCATTTCTTTACACCAATTTTATCTTCTATCTATTCTCCAATTCCTCTAAACTTAACATTTCTTTAGCTTCTTCAGGGGTAGCAGGTTCTCTTCCTACTTTCTCTGCTATGCTTACAGCTTTTTCCACAAGTTCATAGTTACCATCTGCCTTTTCACCAGGTCGAATGTTAACATTATCTTCCAATCCAACTCGAATGTGTCCACCTGTTGCAGCAGTCATCATTGCTAATGGGAACTCATTCGGACCAACACCACATGTGGACCATGTAGCATTTTCCGGAAGATGGTTTTTGAAGGATAGGAAATTATGAGGATTAAAGGCTGCGCCTCCAGCTACTCCGAAAACGAATTGGAAATGTAGCGGTTTTTCGAAAATGTCTTTTTTATCTTTCAAGAAAACGTTGCTAAATCCTGAAAGGTCATAGCATTCAAGTTCTGGTTTCACACCTTCTTCTCTCATTGTGGTTGCGAATTCTTCTATCATGTCGAATTCGTTTTCAAAAATGTAATCTACCTCTATCTCTCCAGTCTTCCAGTCAGCCATTGCGAAATTCATACTGTTCGTGTTTAAAGACGCCATGTCTGGATCCAGATTTTTGATGTGTTGTATTCTTTCTTCTTTATCTGCACCCATGCCAATAGCTGTGCTAAAGTTGACAATCAAATCAGTTTCGTCTCTAATACCATTTAGAATCTCTTCCCATACGTCGAGATCTGTGGAAGGAAAACCAGATTCTGGATCTCTAGCATGAACATGAACTATTGCAGCCCCGGCTTCTTCACACTTTTTTGCTTCCTCGACAAATTCTTCCGGAGTGTATGGAACATTTTCATTTTGGTCTTTGAAAGTTGCCGCTCCCGACATAGCAGCTGTAAAAATACATTTTTTTCCTACTACCTCATCGGTTACAAATACCATATTTTAGTCACCCCCAACAGATTCTTTCTTAAGTTGATTCACGTTCTCCGAAATTCCGGTTGTAATATTAGCATATAAAAGTTTCGACGAGTTTGAAGGTTTTTCTCTAAGATTTTCTCTGACACGTTTTGGGTAACTTATTTTGGAATTTTTATTTTCTTGATTCCGAAAAATGCAATAATTTACTATTTTGGTCCCGAAGGCAAATATTTAAAAATTCTGTAAAAAAACGAGAAGCGGGATGAAAATGCAAGTTGAAGATATAGAAAAAATAGGAGTAATCGGAGCAGGAGAAATGGGACATGGAATCGCTGAAGTCGCCATCCTTGCAGGATACGACGTAATATTGAGAGATATAAAACAAGAGTTTGTAGACGACGGGTTGGAAAAAATCGAAGAAAGTGTAAATAAACTCGTTGAAAAAGAAAAGGTTTCCGAAGAGGATGCAGAAAATGCATTAGAAAACCTAGAAGGAACAACCGACATGGAAGACTTATCAGAAATAGATTTCGCGATAGAAGCAGCGCCAGAAAAAATGGAATTGAAAAAAGACGTATTCAGTAGTCTCGACGAAATAACGTCAGAGGAAACAATACTAGCTTCCAACACATCCAACATGAGCATAAGCGAAATAGGGAACACTACTAATAGGCCCGAAAAAGTAGTTGGGATGCACTTTTTCAATCCAGTAGTCTTCATGGAACTTGTGGAAGTCGTCAAAGGAGAAAAAACTAGCGAAGAAACGATGGAAGTGACTTACGACCTTTCAGAAGCATTCGGAAAATATCCTGTGAGAGTGGAAAAAGACTCACCAGGATTCATCGTAAACCGAATCAATGCACCTACCACAGTGCTAATAGGCAAAATGTTGGACACAAAGGGAGTAGAACCTGAAGAATTAGACGCAGTAGCAAAACAAGGCGGAATGCCGATGGGTCCTTTCGAACTGATGGACTATGTGGGACTAGACATCCTATACCATTCAGGGAAATATCTAGCAGAAGAGATAGACCCTGAATACGGTCCTTCCGAAACTATTGAAGAAATGGTAGAGCGAGGAGACCTCGGAAAGAAAACCGGACAAGGCTTTTACGACTGGTCCGGAGGAAGACCTGAAATAGACACCTCTAAAGCACCGGAAGATTTAGAATTTGAACTAGAAGATCTTGCCGCATTACAGGCGAATGAAGCTTCCAAGCTTCTTGAAGACGGAGTTGCTGAAGACCCTGACGAAATCAATGAAGCAGTGAAGAAAGGAGGAAACACACCATTCGGCCCATTTGAATTGGCCGAAAGTATCGGTTATGAAACAGTGGTGGAAAAGTTAGAACAACTTTCGGAAGAATATGATGTAGATATTTTCAAACCCACTGAAACATTGAAGAAAGGAGAAATAGAGTGAATCCTTTGACAATAAGAAAGAGGTGAAAATCTATGAGTTTTGAGACAATCAAACTAGACAAAGATACGGACAGCAAAATAGCGACTCTAACCTTAAGCAGACCGGATAAAGCGAATGCTGTTAATCCGAAAATGTTGGAAGAAGTCGACGAAGCCACCGACGAACTCTGGGACGATGGAGAGGTTAATCTGATAGTGGTTACCGGGGAAGGTGGAAACTTCTCAGCTGGATTCGATCTTAATTCCGGTCCTCTTACTGAGGAAGATGCGAGGAAAGGTCAAAGAGTTTGGAAAAAGTTTACTGAAATTCCGAAGATTGTCGTGGCAGCGATTGAAGGTAACTGTCTTGGAGGAGGTCTTGAGTTAGCATCCTCTTGCGATTTGAGAGTTGCTAAGGAAGGCTCTACTCTTGGATTCCCTGAAGCCGGTCTTGGTATATTGCCTGGCTGGGGAGGTACGCAAAGAGTTCCGAAACTTATCGGTATTTCTAGAGCGATGGAACTGTGTTTGACTGCTGAAAGAATCGATTCGGAAAAAGCTGAAAAGTTCGGATTAGTGAATAAGGTTTATTCCGAGGATGAGTTCGAAGACAAGGTAGACGAGTACGTCAACCAGTTGGCGGAAAATGTCGACCCGAATGCTGCAAAGGTTATCAAAAGAGTCGTCAATCGTGGCGGCGAAGTGCCCAATGATGTTGGTTTAGAAATGGAGAACCTTGGACTAGGCTCCCTGCTATAAGTAAAACATCTCAAACTTTCCCTTCTTTTTTTTATTTTTAAAAGTAAGTAGATACTTTAATAACAAGCAAAAGTGAACAAATTCTTAATATTATCTAATAAATCATTTTAAAGGAAGGTAAAGCATGAGCAATCGAAAAAACGGTTTAAAAACTTTTCTAGAACCAAAAAACATCTTGCAAATAGGCGCTAGTCGAAAAACAGGTCCAGCTTCCTTCAATATTTTTGAAAATATTCTGAAATCTGACTTCCCGGGAGAAGTCCATCCTGTGAATCCGAAGGCTGATGAGATTCTAGGAAAAAAATGTTATAACAGTGTGGAAGAAATCGACAAAGAAATTGACTTAGCCGTCATCTCAACACCTCGGGAACCGGTTATAGATATTGTTAAGGATTGTGCGGAAAAAAATATTAACTCGATAATTGTTATAGCTCAAGGATTTTCAGACGGTGGGGAAAAAGGCCAGGCTTTGGAAAGGGAGCTGGAAGATATTGTGGCGGAAACGGATGTTAGGATTCTTGGACCTAACACTTTGGGAGTGCAAAATGTTCATAACCGGTTATCTACTGCATTTCTCCCAGTTGAGGAAGAGAAGTGGGAAAAAATGGAGAAATGGGAAACAGTTGGGTTGGTTTCCCAAACTGGGTTTTTCCTTAGAGGAATTCCGGGATTCTATTTTGGAAAAGCTATCGATATTGGAAACTCTTGTGATATAGATCATGTCGACGCATTGAGGCATTTTAAAGACGATCCGGAAATAGATCAAATATTCCTTCATATCGAGGGGCTGGAAAGAGGTGAAAAATTCATGAAACTCGCAAGAGAAACCACGAAAGAAAAACCAGTACTTACCCTAAAAACTGGTCGAAGTGAGAAAGGATCAGATATGGCAGCCTCTCATACAGGGTCTATGACCGGAGAAGACAAAGTGTACGGAGGGGTATTCAAACAGACCGGAATAAATAGAGTCGCCGACCTAAGAGAACTCCAAATTTACACAAAGGGATTAATGAATCTACCAAAAATGAACGGGAATAGAGTAGGAATCGTTACAACAACTGGAGCAGCTGGGATAATCGCTGCTGACGCAATAGAAAAATATGGTCTAGAAATGGCGGAGCTATCCGATGAAACTATTGAAAAAGTAGAGGATATATCACCTGAATGGTTAGACGTGAAAAATCCAATAGATATTTGGCCGGCGATGATGGTTGGGAGTAAGGGAATGGGAGAAGCTTTTGGTATAGCTTTGATTCAATTGTTGGAAGATGATTCGGTAGATGGTATTCTTGCGAACGCTCCACTTGGTAAAAGTCCTGGAGACGACGAGGGAGTTTTGTTGGAAACTGTAGAGAGTTTAAATAAATTTTTAAAAGAGTATAAGAAGCCAGTTGCTTCGTGGTTGATTCACGAAAAATCGGATACGAAAAGAGGGCGAGAGCTTATGAATGTGGAAAACTTAGCAGTATTCGATACCATAAACGAAGCAATTAAAACCCTTTCGTTCATTAGAAGAAAACCAGATGGAGGACATGACAAATGAAATCTGAAACTCTTGAAAAACTATCTGAAAAAGGAATCACAACCCTTACCGAGTATGAAGCTAAAGAAGTTTTAAGAGAATACAACGTCCCTTGCCCAAACGAATACCTGATCGAATATGATGAAGAAATAAAAGATAAACTGTCAGATTTCCAAGCGGAAAGTGAAGGTTTAGAGTTCCCTCTTTTCTTCAAAGTTTGTTCAAGAGATATTCTACATAAAACAGACGCTAAGGTAATAGAAAAAGTCAATTCAAATGACGAAATTAAAGATAAAGGGGAAAAAATCCTAGAGAACGCGAAAGAATATGACAAAGAAGCCGAGATACAAGGGCTACTTCTCAGCGAAGACGCTTCCGATGGAAATGAAAGAGAACTATTCGTAGGATCAATTTTGGACGACCAATTCGGACATGTTATCTCTTTCGGTATAGGTGGAATATCCGTTGAGGTTTACGAGGATGTTGAATTCAGAGCTGTCCCTATTGAAGAAAAAGATGTGCACAACATGATAGAAAACCTTGAGGGAAAAAAGATTTTGAAAGAATTTAGAGGAAAACCCTCAGTTGACATGGATTCTCTAGTTAACACGGTTATCAAATTTTCAAAAATATTAGAAGAAAATGAAAAAATAAAAGAAATAGATGTAAATCCTCTCTTTGCTGGTCCTGAAGGAACTTCTGCCGTCGATGCACTAATCACTCTTTCCGACTAACTTATTTCTCTATTGTCTTTAGTAGTCAGGAGGCGAACTTACTTCTTGACTTAGCTTAGATGGAAGTACTCTTCTAAGAGATCTGACTACAACGTCTTTTTCAATTTCGGTTGTACCTTCATATATTTCGAAAATTTTAGCGTCTCTATAGAACCGAGATATCGGGTAATCATATGTAAATCCATAACCTCCATGTATTTGGAGAGCTTCAGAAGCGACTTCCGTAGCTGTTTGTCCAGCTTTAGCTTTTGCCATAGCAGTAATTCCAGGATCAGGTTCACCATTGTCAGCAAGCCAAGCAGCTTTCCTAGCCAACAATCGGGCCGAGGATATATCTGTATACATATCAGCAAGCTTTTCTTGAATTACTGGTTTCTCTATAAGAGGTTCCTCCCAAGTTTCTCTTTGTTGAGCATAATCATATGCTTGTTCAAAGGCACCTTGGCAAAAACCAACCGCTTGGAAAGCGACAGGTATCCTCGTTATGTTAAAGAACATCATGAAGAGGCCGAAGCCGTCTCCTTCGTCTCCTATCATATTTTCCTCTGGTACTCTAACGTCATTGAGTGAAACTTCTGCAGTTGGTGAAGCTCTTATTCCTACCTTTTCCAACTTATCTGTCTGAACTGCATCCGTATTGGTAGGTACGATAAAGACTGATAATCCGTCAGTTCTCTTGTCAGGATTCGGATCTGTTCTTGTCAGTGTTACTAGAAAGTCTGCTTTTGTTCCGTTTGTGATAAATTGCTTTGTACCGTTAATCACGTATTCATCTCCGTCTTTTTCAGCTCTAGTTTTTATACCTGCAACATCACTTCCAGCATCCGGTTCTGTAATGGCAGCGCCACTAATCATATCCCCATTCGCTACAGCGGGAAGGTATTTTTCTTTTTGTTCTTCTGTTCCGAAAGCTTGGATTAGTTCAGTTCCAAAAGTAGTGGCGATCATTAATCCACAACCAGCATCGACTCTAAAGAACTCTTCAATCACCAGTCCTGATTCCATCATGCCCATTCCGGCACCACCGTATTCTTCAGGGACTCCCATTCCGATGAAGCCTTGTTCTACGGCTTTTTCCCACACTTTTTTCGGGAATTTTTCTTCTCTATCACACTCTTCTGCAACTTCAGTAAACTCTTCCTCCGCAAATTCTCGTGCGGCCTTTTTGATAGTTCTTTGTTCCTCCGTTAATTCAAAATCCATTTTCTCACCTCCTCAATAGGTCTTTTTTTCTGAAAACATTTGAAATAATTCAACGCTTGCAGAGGGTATAAATTTTTTGGAGAATTACCCAAATTCAAGGATAATTTTATTTTTAAGAATAATGTGGGCAGATTGACCGAAAAATTTTTTATCAATTCTGCCTTCACCTATTTCAGATAGAAATGGAATATTTTAAAAACAAAAGAGTAGAGCATTTCGGCCTAGTTCCTGACATGATTGCAGATCGTTATGCCGATAGAACAGTTTTCTTCTTCAGAGACGAAGAACAATCTTACAGAGAATTTGGCAGAAGAACAAGTAAGCTTGCTAGCGGACTCGCGCAAGAGGGTGTAGAACCGGGAGAAAGAATCGGATTATACATACCGAACTCGATACAATTTCCAGAATCTTTATTCGCCACAATTAAAGCAGGCGCTATTCCAGTCCCTCTAAATTTGAGAATGCCGCCAAGAACTTTATCGTATATAGTAGAAGATTCCGATATTACCAGGATAATAGCCTCCCCGATCGAAACAAATATTTCTAATCCAGAACAAGCAAAAAATCTAGCGGAAGAGGGAGACCTAGAAAGACTAATAATACCTGACGGAACCGAAAATGAAACAATTGACTACAAAAGATTGGTAGAAGAAGGCGATCCGGACTTTGAATATCCTGATAGAGATTTTGAAGACCATGCGATACAGTATTATACAAGCGGAACAACAGGAAAACCTAAAGGAGTGCCTCTAACCCATAAAAATGTTTTAAGTTCCGTAAGTGGCTATTCACAAGCAGTGGGACCTAGTACAGAAGATCGTATTCTACACGTAATGCCTCTTTACCATGTTTATGGGTTGACCGCTGTATTAGGAACCTTCTTGTATCGAGGGGGAAGTGTTGTATTCCAAGCAGAGGCAGACCCTGAACTGATTCTTGAAAATATCGAGAAGTACGATTGTAACCAATTCCCAGGAGTTCCAGCTCTTTTCAGAATGATGTGGTTGATCTACCAACAAGACCCCGAGAAATATAATACTAAGGAACATCTTGAAGAGGTTTTATGTGCAGCCGCTCCTCTAGATGAAGACACTCGACGAAACATAATGACTGAATGGGAAGTACGGTTTGCCGAAGGATGGGGAATGACGGAAACTTCACCGGCAGGGACTTTCAGACCCGGGAGTAATCCTAAGGAAGCAGGATGTATCGGTTGGTTCCTTCGCAACATGAAAGCGAAAATTGTAGACCCTGACACTCACGAAACTAGAATACCATGGGACATCATCGCTCCTTGGGGTGAACCTGAAGATACCCATATACGTATGGAAGGAGAGCTCGCAGTTAAAGGCGATCCTGTTTTTAACGGTTACTATAAAATGCCGGAAAAAAACGAAGAAGTCTTTGATGACGAAGGATGGTTCTACACTGGAGATATAGTGAGGATGGACGAAGATAAAGCTTTCTGGATAGTTGAACGAACGGATGATATGATCCTATCCGGAGGAGAAAACATTTACCCCTCAGCAGTGGAAGAGGCAATAATGGAACATTCTGATATTTCGGATGCTGCAGTAGTGCCAGCACCACACAAAACAAAAGGTGAAGCTCCAGTCGCTTTCGTCGTTTTAAAACCTGGATCAGAAGTAACAGAGGATGAAATAAAAGAGTTTACGCTACAAAGATTACCCACCTATGCACATCCTAGAAGGGTCTTTTTCAAAGACAGTTTACCGCAAAGCGGCGCTCTCAAAACACAACGGTACAAATTAGAAGATGAAGCAGAAGAAAAACTTCCAGAACCTCTAGGCGGAAATCATTAAAAAGCCAAAAGAGACCGAATCTCAAAAAATAAGAGGAAGGGGCAACCCTTCTATTTACTATTTTTTTAAATTAACGAAACTTCATTGGAAACTATCTATTCTTGAAGCTCTTCTTTAACGAATTCTTCTGGAGTATAATAGTTCCAACCATCGACATCGCTTAGGTCCTCATCGTCCACCACTATATAATTATCTCCATCAGGATGCAAACTCTTCACCTTCTCTAATCTTTCCGGCTTAGTTCCTTCCTCAACTCCAATTCCAATAATATCAGCTTCAAAACAAAGCTTCTGATTACCAGTAGCATAAACTAAATATTTTTCGTCCAATTCTTTTACCACTTCAAGAGGAATAGGCCCATCTGAAGTTGAAATTGTGTCGTCTCTATCAAATGCGTATACTTTCATTTTCTTCCCTTTTTCTGAAATCCTGTAAACTATTAGAATTTAAATAATCTTTTACTCAAATATTCTGAATCTATCTACTTAAAAACGATATATCTTCTAACATTATGATAAATTCTGGCCTATATACCAAATTATCTCGAAAATTCGAAAGACATAATAATTCCATCTATTAAGAAAGGTTTACATGCAAGAGAAAAACAATAAAGCGTCATTCATAATACCGACTCTAAATGAAGAGTCGTCGATACAAAGCACCATAAAAGCGGGCTTTTCTTGTGATTTGATAGAGGAAGTCATCGTAGTCGACGGCGAAAGCGAAGATATGACTTATAAATTAGCCGAACAAGCTGGCGCAAGAGTGATCACACAAGCGAAGACAGGCAAGGGAGACGCTATTAGAACAGGTTTGAAACAAGCCAATAATCCAATTTCAGTTTTCATGGACGCCGATATACTAAACATAAAACCAGGAATGATTCGAAAACTTGTCGAAACTATCTTGAAAGGAGCCGATTTTGCAATTTCAGACTTTGATAGAGAAGGGGGTAGAGTGACTGAACTCGTAGCGAAACCAATGTTCGAAAAATTCTTCCCGGAATTAAAAGTAAATCAACCACTCACAGGAGAATTCGCCATAAAAACAGAACTCCTTAGAAAAACCCCGATAAGAGACGGTTGGGGGGCTCAAGTAGATATTATTATACCAAACTGGATTGATGAAAATATAGATTCAAGAGAATCCTACATAGGATTCAAAGACCACGACAGAAAACCTCTCTTAGAACTTACCGAAATGGCTGAAGGAGTATCAACAGCCATCCTAGAACAAGCTTATAGATTCGGTAGAATACAAAAAATAGATACTGAAATGACACCACTCTATCGTGCAGATGGAGAAAATGTAAGTAAAACGAAAAAAAGAGACTTAAAGGAGTACCAAGATGAACGGCTCTGAATGAGCCTATAACTTAATTGACGACGAATTGGAGGGAGAACTTGAAAGTTTGTTTTACTACCTATAGAGGCAGCATGTATTGTGGCGGCCAAGGGATTTACTCATACTATTTGACGAGAGCTTTAGCTAGGTTAGGTCACGAAGTACATTTGGTATCTGGCCCGCCTTATCCGGAGAAACCGGAGGGTGTGGAACTTCATAAAATTCCGAATCCGAATTTTTTCGAGAAGGGGAATTCGGCGTTGAAGGATTTAGATGTCGGAGAAATTTTTGATCCTATTAATCTTTATGAGTGGGCTGTTAGTAGATTTGGGAATTTTCCCGAGATTTTGGGTTTTAGTTTAAGGGCGATAGATGAGATTAAGGAGTTGAACGATCGTATAGGGTTTGATGTTATTCATGATAATCAGTGTATTGGGTATGGTTTCTTGTTGTTGAAACAACTTGGAATTCCTATGGTTACCACTCTTCATCATCCGCTTAAGATTGATAGAGAGAAGAGTATTAATGAATCAAACACTTTTCTCGGAAAATTAGGAACTATTCTATATTATCCATTGATTATGCAACGTATTTCTATCAGAGCATTTGATCGCGTGATAACTGTGAGTGAAGCCAGCGTAAAAGATATTGAAGAACATTTTGGGATCTCAAAAGAAAACATTCGCGTAATTCCCAACGGGATTGACGAAGAATTATTCAAACCAGTAGAAGATTCTGAACATTCAAAAATAGGAGAATCCGAAAACGGACAAGAAACTACTTTCTTATTCGTAGGAGAAACTGAAAACAAGCACAAGGGGTTCAGAGTTCTCCTACAAGCTTTTGAAAAACTACAAGAAAGACACGACTCTTGCAAACTAAGAGTCATAAACGGTAATTCTCCAGAATCAAAATATACGGAAAAATTAATCAAAAAACATAATCTTGAGCAAAAAGTAGATTTCTTAGGGAGAGTATCCACGCTCAAACTAGTAGAAGAATACTCCTCCGCAACAGCAGTTGTAATGCCTTCACTTCATGAAGGATTTGGACTTCCAGCAATAGAAGCTATGAGTTGTGAAACCCCCCTCATCGCTTCAACCTGCGGAGCTCTCCCAGAAATCGTTTCCTCAGACACAGGAATCTTAGTTCCTCCAAAAAATATAGAGAGACTAGTAGACGCACTAGAAACCATTCATCAAAACCCAGAAAAAAGAGAGAAAATGGGAGAGAGAGGAAGAGAAAGAGTAAAAAACAAATACACTTGGAACGAAGCAGCAAAAAAAGTTACTGAGGTTTACGAGGAGATCCAAAATGCTTCAAACCATTGACTTCGATATCTTCGAAGTCAAACCTGAAGAGATAATGCTAGATGTCGGATGCGGAACCGGCCGTCACTCCCTTTCAGAAAAAATTCATAACGCGACTATTTTCTCGCTTGATATAGATAAGGAATCTCTAGACAAAATCAAGTATGCTATTGGCGGTCCAAGAGCTACAAAAAACGGTAATGAAATTAATTTAATCTATGGAGAAGCGCTGCATCTTCCTTTCCCGGACGAGTCGATTGATAAGGTTGTGTGTTCGGAAGTCTTGGAACATATTCCAGATGTGGAGGGTTGTTTGAGAGAGATTTATAGAGTTCTAAAGCCAGGTGGAGAATTGGCTGTGAGTGTTCCAACTTTTATCTCGGAAATAATTATAGATTATCTTGCAGATGAGTATCTTGGCAAGGAAGGGGGTCATATTCATGTTTTTGAAAAGGGGGAACTGCATGAAAAATTAAGGAAGGCGGGATTTGAGATTTGGGAAACCGATACTGGACATTCTCTTCATTTTTTCTATTGGGTTCTGAGAGCTTTGTTTGGTATAGAGGAAGAGGATAATTTATTGCCTAATCTCTATCATTCTTTTCTGGAAAATACGGATGGTTCTAATTTTTGGAAAAAAGTAGAAGAAGGATTTAATGCAGTAGTTCCTAAGAGCTACATTGCTTATGCCCGAAAGGCGTCTACTGATTAAATCCCATTTTTTTGTATTTTTAAATTATTCCGGTTTCGATATTTTTAGATTTCTCTACTTTATCTGAAATCGTTTGTAAATTTCCGGGCGAATCTATTTTTTTAAAGTCTTTCAACTACGGTGGCTATTCCAACTCCGCCGCCGCCGCACAACGTTTCTAGTCCATAATCGATATTTTCTCTTTGCATGTAGTGAACCATTTCAGTGAAGTAAAGCACGCCTGTAGCTCCGATTGGATGACCTATAGCTATTGCTCCACCAGTAGGATTAACTCGTTCGTCGAAACGGTCATATCCCATTTCGTCTGCATGGTAGAAGTTTTCGGTCGCGAAAGCTTCGTTAACTTCTAGAACTCCCATATCATCGATAGATAAGCCAGCTCGGTCTAACGCTTTCTCAGTTGCAGGTTTGGTAGCCAAAAGTTGGTACTCGATTGGCTCATCACCAGCAACTGCCATCGAATTTATTCTTGCCATAGGGTCAAGACCTAACTGTTCTGCTTTTTCTCTACTCATTATCATGGCGGCAGAAGCACCATCAACAATACCACTCGAGTTTCCTGCTGTCACTCTTCCATCATCTGCAAACGGACTTGGTAGTGTCATCATTTTTTCTAACTCACTGTCAGGATCTTCTACGGCTGATTTTCTAGGTGTCTCATCAACTTCTCCGTAAACTTTCTCCTCGTCTTCATCCTTCTTTTTCGCAGTTACCGGAACTACTCGTTTCTTATATTCCTCTTCATTTTCCATTTCTTCTACGGCTTTTTGTTGGCTCCAAAGACCGAATTTGTCCATTTCTTTTTCCGAGTAATCAAAGTCTTCTGCCATATTCTCTGCGGCTGCTCCCATCGGAGTCATCATTAATCCAGCTCTTTCCGCTCGTTCGGTGTCGTCAAAGTAAGGAAGATCTGCTTCTTGGGCTACCGTTACACTAGTATCCATGCTGTAGTGAGACATATGCTCTACACCAGCAGCCAACATGATATCGCCACATCCTGTCATTATCGCTTGAGCTTGCGAGTTTATTGCTTGTAATCCAGCGTTACAAAAACGATTGATGGTCCAACCCGCAATCTCTTGAGGGAGTTCACTTGCAATTATCTCCCTTCTACCTATATTCAATCCTTGTTCTCCAACTTCGGTGAGACAACCGATTGCGCAGTCTTCAATCTCTGCCGGGTCAAAGTCAGAAGCCTTCTCCTGTACTCTGTCTACAACGGCTTCAATCACAGAACCAGCTAAATCATGGGCAGGAATATAGGCGTATTGGCCTTCTTTTTCCATACCGTCCCAGCCACTTTTGCCGGTTGGTGCTCTTACTGCATCAACGACTACCACTTCTCTTTCTTCCGGAATTATATCAAGAGTTTTTGTTCCAGATGTCATAATACCAAAATTGTTATTGGAGAGGATTTTAATAAACCTAATCTCTCTTTCAAGTAGAAAAAAACCTAGAAGTAATACAAAATAAAAATTCTATCCATTAATCATCAGAAACAAAAGATTCAAGCCCCAACTCTTCCAACTTTTCCTTTTTTGGACGCCCTGTGTCCTCATCCCAATTCCTATACTCATAATACTCAGAAAGCATGTAATCAACATCAGGCACTTTATCCTGAGTTCCGCCTCCAATCGGTCTCAACATTATGTCTTGCAATTTATCATCTTCAGCGGTTATACCCCTCTTCATATTCAAAATCCTCTTTATATTCCTAGACCTTTCCCCAATCTTCATCAAATCATCAATCGAATATTCCATACCTGTGGCAAAATTAACCAAATCTCGAATAACGCTCATGCCAGGACTTGCAAATTCGCAAATAGGAGCTGCATTGTAAAGTTCTCTAAAATCTTGATACTTTGCCGCTAACTCTCCAGCACCATCCTTCTCAAACCTATCTATCGGCTCTACACCAATCTCTTCCTCTCCACTCCCGAGATGAACAGTGAAAGTATCACCTCTATTATGACAAGCGCCTCGAGGAGAAGTTGCATAAGTCACAGCCATTGAATGAAAAGCCCTAGGATCATGCATAGGCATTTCCAATCCCTTAACGTGAGCGGCCTCATCTTCTGCATCATATTTTTCCCCCATTTCTCTAACTCCTTGAGATAAAATTTCACCAAAACCTTCCTGCTTTACCAGCATGTCAATCAATTTTTCAACCACTTCGGGATCTCCCCATTCGAGCGAGAATCCGACCTCTTCTTCATCAATTATATCGTTCTCGAAAAGATGTAAAGCAAAACCTATTGAAACAGCAGTCGATATCGTATCTAAACCATACTCATTACAAACCTCATTCAAGTAAGCAATAGCCTCAATATCGTCAATCATAAGCAACGGGCCCATACCGGCGACAGTCTCATATTCTGGTCCGTCGTCGTGGTCTAGTTCGTACTTGTCACCGCTCAGTTCGACTTTTCTTCCGCACCCGATGTTACATGCTGGACAATTATAGTTGTCGGTTAGTATTTTTCTCCGCATTGAAAACCCATCAACCTCTTCAGCTCCCTCGAACTCGGATTCGGTAAAGTATTTGACAGGTACATCCCCATGGGATTCTCCTATCCCTACCCAACTTGCAGTGCCGAAGTATTCTAAAGATTTTGAATAAACATTGTCCACTATTTCTTCGGAAGCTAAGCTTAGCAAACTACTTGGAATATTCGTGAGGAGAGGCATCATTTTTTGCGAGGTCTTTTGAACAAAATCGGAAGCGAAAAGAGGATCTAACCCGGTGTCGGCTCTTGAAAATACTTCTTTAGTTAACTCTCTGAAATCTTCCTCTTCATCTAAAGAAGGTCTCGAAGTTCCCACCACGCTAACGGCTTTCAAATTTTTCGAACCCATCACCGCTCCCATACCACACCTGCCAAGAGCCCTTCCCTCATCATTAATAACACAAGCATAATTGACCAAATTTTCTCCAGCTTCACCAATACAACTTACACTGGCGGTTTTTCCCATATCTTCTTTGATAACATCCTGAGTATCATAAGTATCTAAACCTTCCAATTCTGAACCTTCTCTAATCTCAACCTCATCATCCTCTATAGCAAGATAAACTGTCTCGTCAGCTTTTCCTTCAACAATTATTCCGTCCCACCCCGCCATTTTCAACTTCATTCCAAACTCTCCACCGCTGGTTCCCTCCCCCCATATACCTGTTAATGGAGAATAGGAACAAACCGCATGCCTACTAGAATTAGGAGCGCCCGTTCCCGTCAGAGGGCCTGTCATAAAAATCAAAGGATTTTCGGGAGATAAAGGATCTACATCGGAATCTGCCAAATCGAGCATGTATCTCGCCGCCAAGCCTGTACCCCCAAGAAAATCTTTCACATAGTCTTTATCAAGATCTTCCTCTTTCACTTCTTTCTCTGAAAGGTTCACTCGAAGAATTTTTCCGTTATATCCCATAAAGCAAACTCTCCTATTTCTAAAAAATAGTCTAGAGTTATAATTCTTAGGTTTAGGAAGAAAGCATAAGCTATATATCTAAGTTTAAAAGCAACCTAGGCTAGGTATAAAGCTCTCTCAATACGACTTCGGCATTTCCAAGACTCTTTCGCCAACAAACGCAAGACCCATTTGTTGTGTCACTGGTGCTAATCTTACTAGATTCACTTCTCTCCATAACCTTTCTAAATCATATTCTTCAGTGTATCCATATCCACCGAAAACTTGCATAGCATTATATACTGTCTCTTCTGCAGCCTTGACAGCTGCTACTTTTGCCATGTTTGTGGCCTTTCCGACCTTGCGGTAAGGTGCGTCTTCGTCGAATAATTTGGCGGCTTTTTCATTGAGGATTTTTGCTGATTGTAGTTTGGAATAGCCTTCAGCTAAAGGGAATTGTAGTCCTTGGTGGGTCCCTATAGGAACATTGAAAATTTCTCTGTCTTTTGAGTAATCAACTGCTAGGTCTGATGCAAGTTCACCTGCTCCTACTAGTCCTGCCGAGAAGCTCATCCTTTCAGGGTTGAGAGTGTCTAGAAGTTGATACCATCCCTTATCTTTCTCTCCTAAGATTCTGTCTTCTGAAACTCTCACATCGTTAAGGCTTACCTCGCAAGTCTTGCTATAGTTAAATCCATGTTTTGATATTGGGTTATAGTCGATCCCGTCTCGAGGAAGGTCTATCACAAATTCGGTTATGCCGTGTGTTTTCTTCTCCGCTTCTTCCAAAGGAGTTGTACGGGTTATTAATAACATTGCGTCGGCTCTATCCACTCCAGAGATGAATGTTTTGCTTCCGTTGATGACATATTCGTCACCGTCTTTTTCCGCCTTAGTGCCGATATTTAGAGTGTTTGTTCCAGCGTCCGGTTCTGTTAGTGCCATGCAAAATTCTATATCCCCATTAGCTATTTTAGGGAGATATTTTTCTTTCAACTCTTCGCTACCATGTTCGATTATACCGAAAGCTCCAAACACGCTGGTTAGGACGAGAAGCCACATCCCACCCATTCCGCAACCATTAGCTCCTAGCTTTTCCATTGCAACTGCCATTTCACGCATTCCCATTCCACCGCCGCCGTATTCTTCAGGAATTGCTATTCCTTGAAATCCTGCTTGAGCTAAAGCATCCCAAAACTCTTGAGGAAATTCACCTTCGGAATCTTTTTCTCTCCAATATTCTGGGCCGAAATCTTCGGCTATTTCTTTGGCAGAGTTGGCTATCATTTCTTGTTCTGTGGAATATTCTATATCCATTAATTTACCTCTATTTGCTAATTGAAGGTTTTTTGTTTTTGTTATATATTTTTCCAAATTTTTCGGATTGTTTAGGGTTTGGTGTTTATAGATAGTTTTTTGATTCAAAATCTCATTAACGGCTATTGTTGTGGTATTATAGCTGAGAAGATAAATTCGAAAATTTTTAGGATGGAAATACCGCTTCCGGGTTTAAAACTTGAGTTTTTGAATTCTTATTTTATAGAGTCTGATGAAGGGTGTTGTCTTATAGATTTAGGTCCTGAAAAGGAGAATTCTTGGAAAAAAATAAGAGAGGAGTTGGAATCCGATCTTCAGAGGATAAATACTGTTCTTTTTACTCATTTTCATATGGACCATATAGGGATGTTTAAAAAGTTTGTAGAACTTTCCGATAATAATCTGGAAGTTAGGCTGAGTTCTGAAGAAACAAAATTTATGGAAAAGTATTTGAATGAATTTGATGCTTTTTGGTCTGAACAAGTTGATTTTGCTAGACTGAATGGGTTGCCAGAGGAGATTACTCAAACTATTGAAAAAATTAAGCCTAGTTCCAGAGAAGACGATGTTTATAGAGAGATAATTAGTTGTAACAATCCGCTTGAAAACGGTGAAGAGATTAGGATCGGGAAGTATTCTCTTAAAACAGTTGAAACTCCTGGACATTCTCCTGGTCATGTTTGTTTTTATGATTCCGACAATAGTCTTCTGTTTGGAGGGGATCATTTACTTCGGACTACGACGCCTAGTGTAGTCCAGATGAGGGAGGGAGTGAATCCTTTGGATGACTATTTTGAAAGTTTGAATAAGGTGAAAAATCTTGAAGTTGAACAAGTTCTTCCAGCTCATGGTGAACCTTATCAAAATCATAAAATGCGAGTGGAGGAATTAATTAACCATCATGAGGAAAGACTTTCGGAAATAAAATCAATAATAGGTGAAAACACTCTCACCCCATATGAAATCGCTAAGAAAGTTAATTGGGATATTAATTTTTCCAAGTGGGAAGATTTTCCAATTCTTCAAAAATGGTTAGCCACGGGTGAAACGATAGCCCATCTAAGCCTACTAGAAAATAGAAATGAAGTGGGTAAAGAAAAGCAAAACAAAACTAATCATTACTCTCTCGATTAAAAAAATTGTGAAAAATTTAAGTAATAGTTCACCTTCAAGGTTTTTGGAAGGTGATTTTAGTGGGAGACCGAGTGGCTGTAGCTGGAATAGGCTACACCCAATTCGATTCTGGAACTCCGGAACTTGAATGGAAAGAAATAATGTACAAAGCTTGTAAAGATGCTTATAACGATGCTGGCGTTGATGCAAGAAAAGACATCGACTCGTTCCTCACCTGTGCTGAAGACTTCTGGGAAGGATTTTCAATCTATGATGAATTCGTCCCAGACCAATTAGGGTCCGTCCTAAGACCCACAGGCACAGTTTGTGCCGACGGAATCTTCGGCCTAGGGAACGCCTACATGCAAATAAAGACAGGACAATTTGACGTAGTAGCCGTGGAGGCCCACAGCAAAGCCTCAGACCTTCTAACACACGAAGATATAACCGAGTTCGCAATGGATCCACTCTTCAACCGGCCGCAAACCGGTGAGAATGAGCGTTCTCCTCGTGGGGAACAATGGGTCCCGCTTTCTGAAGCAGATGAGCCTGAAGACGGGGAAAAAACGCAAAGAACTCATCCCTATTTCCTTGCTGGGATGGAAATGCAAAATTATCTAGCAGAAACAGATGTCACGGAAGAACAATGTGCTAAAGTTTCTGTGAAAAACAAAAATAACGCGATGGATAACCCATTTTCGGTATATGAATCCCCTGTAGAATTGGACGATGTAATGAATTCGGAAAGAGTTTTCGATCCACTGAAGAAAAAAGAAATAAGCCAACTAGCAGACGGAGCCATAACATTTGTACTGGCGAGGGAAGATGTCGTCGATAATTACACAGACAATTATGTATGGTTAGACGGATTCGGTTGGAACTCCGACTCTCCTTGGATAGAAACTCGAGACTTAAACGCAAAATATGCCAGAGGAGCATCTGAAATGGCTTACGACATGGCAGACATCAATGTGCCGAAAGAAGAGATAGACTTTGCAGAGGTAGACGACAGATTCTCCTACAAAGAACTCCAACACCTGGAAGCACTCAATCTTTGTAGAGAAGGAGAAGCAGGTAAAATGATAGAAGACGGCACGCTCAAACCTGAAGGCTCGATGCCTGTAAACGTTTCAGGCGGAAGTCTGGGCGTAGGTAATCTTATAGAGGCTGCAGGTTTGCAAAGAGCTTTAGAGGTTGTTCTTCAGCTTCGAGGTGAAGCTGATAAAAGACAGTTGGATGATGTAGAAACTGGCATTGCTCAGTCTTGGAGAGGAATTCCAACTGCTACTGGTGCTGTATCAATATTTAGTTCGAGGTGAAAATAATGGGAAAAGATGTAGCTACGATTGGAGCTGGAAT
>CAZSNS010000014.1:7165-39539 GCA_964608515.1 Hadarchaeota archaeon (SeqCode) | reverse complement strand
GGATAATAACTCTTTTCTATTTTCCAAAAATCTTTACTTGTGTAAAGTTTTAAAGGTCGTTATGTTTTTACTAACATAATCCTTTTAAAGTCGGAAGTAGAACCGTCTTTTGAGGTAAAAAAATGGAAACAAAAGAACTAATTGGAGTAATTGTAGCAATTATCGCCATAGCAGCAGTTTCTAGCGCAGGGACTTATCTAGCAACAAGAGAGGACACTGGAGACACAGGAACTCAAGAAACAGCTTTAACAGTAAAAGGTTATGGCGAAGTCAAGAAATATTCCATGGATGAGGTAAAAAATCTAGAATCAGCAGAAGGTTGGGGTTCACTCAAAGATAGTGTGGGTAATATCTCAGACCCTACCAAGTACAAAGGAGTACCCTTAACTACTCTACTGGACAAAGTCGGAGGACTCTCATCAAACGAGGCAGTCGAGATAACAGCGAAAGACGGTTATTCAATGACTTTTTCTCGGCCACAGGTCGAAAACGCGGACTTCATAACTTATGATCCTATAACAGGGGACGAGGTTAGCGTATCTGGTCTAGAGATGATTATAGCCTACGAGAAAGGTGGAGAACCTCTAGGAACGAACAATGGACCGCTAAGAGTAGTTGTGATTGGACCCGAAAACCAAGCCACAGATGGACATTGGTGGATTAAATGGGTCGAAAACATAAACATCGTCTCTGTAGGAGGCGGAAGCTGGTCCTTCTCTTTGGAAGGTGCAGTTGACGAAGAAATGGATAGAGGAACTTTCGAGTCCGGAGCAGCTCCAACTTGTCACGGAGTGACTTGGACAAATGAAGAGGATGACGAATACAAAGGGATACCGCTCTGGCTTTTAGTTGGACGTGTGGATGATAACAACACCCATATGAGCGGAGCTTTCAACGATTCTTTAGCGAATGACAACGCTTATGACGTAGAGGTTATAGCGAAAGATGGATATTCTGCGACCTTTACTGCAGCAGAGATAAACAAGAACGACAATATAATTATAGCTCACCAGTTGAATGGTGAAAGCCTTCCAGACGATAAAGCACCTGTGAGAGTTGTAGGGCCAAATCTGAGCGGAAAAAGACAAGTGAGTAGAATCTCAAAGATAAAATTGAGTTTTAAGGAAGGATACGGCTCAGGCTGGTCTATATCTCTAGAAGGTGAAACTACCGAAGAAATGACACAAGGAACTTTTGAATTAGCTAAGACACAACACTCCACATCCTATACCGATGTAGAAGACGGTGAATGGTCGGGAGTTCCACTTTGGTTCTTAGTAGCCAGAGTTGACGATAGTGACCCTATGGACTTCAACGAAAATCTAGCATCCGAGAATGCTTACAAGGTTGAAGTTATGGCCAAAGATGGATATTCTGCGACTTTCAGTGCATCGGAGATAAACAGAAATGACAATATAATCGTGGCCAATGAGCTGAATGGGGAAGCATTGCCAGATTCGGATGCTCCTTTGAGGATTGTGGGTCCTAATCTGAGCGGAATGAGAAAAGTGAGTAGAATAGCGAAAATATCTGTGATTTCGACTACTTCGGACAATTCATGGACCTTGACTCTAGAGGGTGAAAAAACGGAAGATATTGATAAACAAGAATACGAGTCTATCTCTCAAGAGGATGGACGAACTTGGACCTGTAAAGAGGGTAATAATTGGAATGGAGTTCCTTTGTGGCAGTTAGTTAAAAGAGTTGACGATAGTGACCCTGATTCTTTCGACGATGGTTATTCGGAAGAAGGCTATACGGTCGAGATCGTAGCTTCAGACGGTTATAGTATACCGTTTGAGAGTGGTAGAGTCGCAAGAAACGATAATATGCTTTTGGCGTACCAGATGAACGGTGAACCTATACCTGAAGACAGTGCTCCTCTGGAATTGGTGGGTCCCAATCTCTACGATTCAGAGGGTGTGAAGAAAGTCGTTAAGATAAAGATTTCTCCATGAAAATACTAAGATGGCGATAACGATGAAAAAAACATACATAGCTTTGCTGGCGGTCGTAGTAATAGGCGCGATCGCTGGCGTGACATTTTTTCATTTTTCTGGAGAAGGCAAAGTTGAACTAAAAGTTTTCTGTGCCGGAAGTTTGATGGAACCATTCAAAACTAGCGGTCAAATAACGGTGGAAGAGAAGTTTGAAAATAAATACCCTAATGTGAATGTTCAAGTGGAGGGACATGGCAGTATACAGTGTATAAGACACGTTACCGAAATTCATCAGAAGGGGGATGTGGTCGCAGTAGCGGATCATACCCTGATACCTTTGATGATGTATAACACTAAAATTCCGGATTCGGATGAAAATTATGCGGATTGGCATACGAAGTTTGCAAGAAACGAACTTGGCATAGCTTATACCCCTCAAAGTGATTATGCCGATAAAATTAATCAGTCGAATTGGTATGATATACTTTCTCGAGAAAAAGTTCAAGTAGGTATATCTGATCCTCGATTGGACGCTTGTGGGTATAGAGTTCTCATGATTTTGCAATTAACTGAGCATTATTATGATAATGAGAGTATAGCTGAGGACTTGCTCTTTGACGAATTTATGAATCCAATAAATATTACTCAAAAGAATGGTAGAGATGTAATCAAAGTGCCTAAAATATTGAAACCCCCTTCCGAAAGTAGAATAGCTGTAAGAGGTAGCAGTATAGCACTCTTGACGTACCTTGAAACGGATGCTGCGGATTACTCTTTCCAATATAAGAGTGTAGCGCAACAGCACGGGTTGGAATTTCTTTCACTTCCGGATAAAATAAATCTTAGTAAAGAAAATCTTGAGAATTATTACGATGATGTAGAAGTTAGGCTTGATTATCAAAGATATGCATCTGTCAACCCTGTATTTTCCTGTAATCCCATTGTTTACGGAATAACCGTTCCTAAAAATGCGCCGAACCCGAAAATTGCTCAAAAATTCGTAGATTTTGTAACTGGGCCTGAAGGACGGGAAATATTATTGAGAGAAAACCAACCGCCACTTAATCCACCTGTAACAGTAAATCCTGAAAAGAAATAAACTCGCGTTTAAGATGCTCTTTGGTGGGAGAATTAAAATTGAGTGTAATTTCATATCTAAAGAAGGATTGGATGAAGGTCATATTCTTCATTTTAACTGCTATTATCATTCTTTTTCTAGCAGTGCCAGTCTTAGCTGTTTTCGCTAAGCCTCTTTTCTCCGACTTGACCGTGTTTTTTGCCTCGGTTACGAGTTATCAGACTTGGCAATCCGTATTCACGAGTTTGTCTGCTGCTTTTTTCTCTGTTTTGATAGGTTTTATTTTCGGTGTACCGTCGGCTTATGTTTTGAGCGGGGACAGTTTTCCAGGAAAGAAGGTTATAGAGGGAATTATTGATTTGCCTATGGCGATTCCTCATACGGTGGCTGGAGTGGCTCTGTTGGTTGTTTTGGGGTCCGGCGGTTTTATCGGCAGTTTTTCCGAGCCGGCGGTTCAATTTTCGGGATCGTATTTAGGTATAGTTATAGCTATGACATTCATATCGATTCCTTTCATGATAAATTCTGCAAAAGAAGGATTTGAATCCGTAGACTCGAAATTAGTGAATGTTGCTAGGAACCTCGGTTCTTCTAAATGGGAAGCTTTTTATCGAGTGGAGTTTCCCTTGGCATTTCCACATATTTTCAATGGTGCGATAATGAGTTGGGCTAGAGCTATCAGCGAATTTTCTGCTGTGATAATCTTAGTCACTTTTTATCCGATGATAGCACCGGGCCTGATTTGGTCTGAGTTATACAGTAAGGGTTTGATTCCGGCTTTGGCGGTTGCTGTTGTTCTTTTGTCCGTCTTATTGCCTTGCTTTGTGATTTTGAGATATTTCAGGGGGTGTCTTTTTGATAGATATTGAGGACTTGTCCAAGGAATGGATCTCGTTTTCTCTGGAGGATATAAATCTTAATATATGGTTTTTTTATTAATCTGGAAATATGTTGAGAAGAAAACATATTATTTTGATTATTGTGGTGGGGATAGTTTGTCTTGGAGTATTTTTATGGATGGGTTCTTGGGAGGATAATTCGGTCGATTTTGAGAATTCTGTTGAACTCGCTCTCGTTAGTGAAAACGGTGAAGAAATCATGATCGATGTGGAACTGGCGGAGAACGTTGCGGAAAAGGCTGAAGGTTTGAGTGAGAGGGAGTCGCTTGGAGAAAATATTGGTATGCTTTTTGTCTATGAAGAGAACGTTCTTCATGGTTTTTGGATGGAAGATACTTATATTCCGTTATCGATAGCTTTTATCTCCTCTGATGGTAAAATTATTGATATTCAAGATATGGAACCTCGGTCGATAGAATATCACAAGCCTGAAATTCCTTATAGGTATGCATTAGAAGTTAACCAAGGTTTTTTCAACAAATACGGCATCAGCGAAAACGACAAAATCTTAATACCTTCAAAAGTCTAGCGGAATTATAATCTCCTTACCGAAACTTTAGATAATGTTGAAAAGAGTGGATTTTTTCCCTCGGCACCGTAACTAATTGAGTCGGGATTTTGTAATGTTTTATTTAGGTAGATTTTTTGATGGTAAGTGATAAGAATGTCGGATTTATTGAAGAGAACTGCTGTATTGGCGTTAGTTGTTGGATTATTGATAGGCTTTTTTGCTGGGCTTACAGTTGACACTAGGTTTAATGGTCAGGCAGTTGAGAACAAGAAGGACAATGAAGAGAGTGGTCTTTCGAATTATGAGATTATAGGATTTCAGTTTGAGGAAAGGGTGAAGGCATATTATGGGTTAGTGGATTCTGTTGAACAAAGTGCGGATATTAGTGAGAATGACAATCCGGAAACGGTTTCTAGAAAGATTAGGGAATGGTTAGGTGAACAGGCGGCCTGTCGGCATTATGCAACTCTTACTTTTACAGTATTAGCTGATCGGTGGTTTGAAAACTTAGCTTTGCATGTCGGTTATGTGAAACTGGATAATCAAAAGAGGGGGCATGTTTGGCTTAAATGGGAGAATCAAAGTTTAGAATATCCTAAAACCTTACGATTTTTAAAACATATCTCTGAGAACATATATACAAAAAAACAACTTTGGGATGGCATAAATAATTAAAAATTCTTTCAATTGAAGGACGTGGCAGGTTAAAACTTATTCTATTTGAAAGCGATTATGGATAAGGCTGTTCCTAATTTAGGGTTCAGTGATGGTATCCATTCTATTAAAACTTCCGTACCTTCTCTTCCGCTTACATGGACCGTTAGAGTTGCTGTGTCTCCTTTTTCATATTTTGTTGATAAGTTTGAATTAAACAGTAATATTTGAGGAAGACCTTTGGGCGACTTATATTCAGTTTTAATAAGAGTCAGGGGGAAACTAAATCCGAATTGTTTTAAATTATCTACAATTCCTGGAGATACTTTGTTTAATTCGTTTTCTCTAATGATTCCAATATTTTCAATATTTACTCTTGTGTCAATAGACTGTCCGATATCATACGAACTAAAATTGCCTAGACTTCCGGACGTGAGTTGATAATCTTCTAAAATTTGTGAATAAGTCAAAGGACCTTTTTCGGAAAAGTTTGCAGTGATATTTTTATCGGAGTTCATTTTTAGTTGGATTGTGTTGTCGTTCTTTTTTCCGGAAGGGTAATCCCCTTCCCATTTATCGAAAGTATAACCCGATTCGGGATCAGCTTCTAAACTGACTTCAGTACCTTCACTATATGTTTCTTGCTCCGGTGAGATTTTTATCGAACCTCCATCTGTCGGGCTTACAGAAGTGGTTAAACTATACTGTTCGGATTCGGAGAAAACAAAATATCCACCACTCAAACCTATGACAATCCCAACTACCAGTCCGACAATAATCGCAACCTCGGTTCCTAATCCCTTATTCCCCATTTTTGACACGACTTCCTCAAACTGCATAAAAAAATCCCGACCTAGATTAATAAAAATTGGGAAAAAGAACGCAAAAACCAAAACAGCCTAACACAAAAACTTCAAATCCGTAAAGACATCAAAAAATCAGTTTTTAGAGGGCCATTCTTGTCGGACTATTGTGACTATACAGTGTGCTTTTTCTACGATTCCTTCGGCGACGCTTCCAAGGAGTATTCTTGAAATTCCGCTACGTCCGTGACTTCCTACGATTATATGGTCGATGTTGTTATCCTCGGCGTATTTTACTATTTCTACTGCGGGGCTGTATCCGTATTTCATATCAGTTTCAATTTTTATTCCCTTTTCTTTCCCGATGGATTTGGCTTCTTTTAGTAATTCTTTTCCTCTCGATTCTAATTTTTCGAAAATTTCGTAATCGTACAAACTTACATCGTCTTCCATATCCAAGCCGAGCCCGGTCGGAATTTCTTCCACTATATAAACTACGTTTATTTTTTCCAGATTTTTTTCTTTAGCTTGATCAATTGCGTATAGAAGTGCGTTTTGAGCTTGGTTCGAACCGTCCCAACCTACAAGTATTTTTTCTTCAACCATCTGCTTCATAAAAGAAGAGTATAGTTTAAGTAAAAAATATTTTTCTGCAGAAGAATTAGGATTTTTATTGATCAAAAATTGTAGTTTTTCAAGAGTCCTATTTGAAAATATTAAATGAGGTCTCGCTTGGGTCTAGTTCTATTAATTTTGTTTTTCTTCTATTTTATCTTCCACATCTCTGGATATAAACGTGGCTCCGATGATTTCTCCATCTAATTTGAAAGGTACAGAGGTTAGTTCGCTATAAACCGTTCTTCCGTCCGGAGTTTCTATTTTTCTAACTGTTTTTGGGATTTTTTCCCCGTTTATAACTTTTTGAAAGTTTTCCCACATTTCCTCTTTGATCTCTTCATCCATTTTTACAAATTCAAACGGGACTTTTCCAATCATCTCATTTTTCTCAACTCCAAGACGTTCGGAAGCCGCCTCATTAACCTCCTCTAATTTCCCTTCTTTATTTACTAGATAGGCAGGGACTGGCAATGCTTCAAATAGTTTTTCAAATTTTTTCTCAGCTCTTTTGAGTTTCCTAATATTCTGGACTATTGCCACAAATCCATCGGGATCCCCATTATCATCTTTTACGAGACCAATGCTTAGGTTTGCAGGGAAATGAGAACCGTCTTTTTTTTCTAATGTCAGTTCCAAATTTCTTATAACTCCTTTATCAAAAGTTTTTTCTAGATTTTCTCTCGCTTGTTCTCTATCTTCAGGAGCTACAAAATCAAATGCGCTTTTATCCACCAAATCTTCAGGGTCTTCATAACCATGCAGTTCCGCTGTTCTAGGTGAACAATATTCGATTTTTCCTTCAAGATCCGTAATTGTTATTGCTTCAGGAGCAGTTTCTATAATAGTTTGATACATCTCCTTATTTTCTCTCATCTTTTCTTCGACTTCTTTTCTTTTTGTTATATCATGACCAACTAGAAGAATCCTATCAGAACCAGTTTCATCATGTGTAAAAACATTCCCAAAGACACTTACCCATTTATATGAACCATCTTTGCATCTAATCCTAGCTTCAACTGACATTTTATCTTCAAAAATCAGTCCTTCAGAAAATCTTTCAGTCAATTTTTCTAAATCTTCCGGATGATGATAATTTAAAATATTATCACCGACTAATTCCTCAGGTTTATACCCTAACATATCTTCATGAGTCTGATTAGCATAGAGGATTTTGCCCTCGAAATCCACAAAACTGATTAAATCGTGAGCATTTTCCGCAATTTCCCGATATTTTTTCTCGCTTTCCCGGAGCTTTTTTTCCATCTTTTTTCTTTCAGTTATGAGATGAGTAATTATTAAAACACCTTGGATTTCACCATGGAGTTCTAAAGGAACCGCGTTAAGTTCTGCAAAATAAACTTCCCCATCTCTTGTTCTCATTTTATGTTCAACAACGGGAACCTCCCCCCCCTGTTTAACTTTTTCAAAACGTTCCATCATCTTTTCTTCTTCCTCTTCCCCATCAAGAACCTCGACAAGATTAAGCGGAGTAGAACCGATAATTTCCTCCTCCTCTAATCCCAAATGTTCACAAGCCGCCTCGTTCGTCTCCTCAATAATTGCCTCTTCATTTACCAGATAAGCAGGGTCCGGAAATCCTTGGAAAAGCTGCCTGAATTTTTCCTCCGCCTGTACCCTTTCAGTAACATCTCTAGCAACTCCAATAACACCAACAATCTGATCTCCATCTTTTAAAACACTCGCATTAATTTCGGAAACCTGATTTTTCCCATCTGGTCTCTTTATCTGTAAAGTATAAGGCTCGACTTCTTCTCCTGAAAGTCTTTTTTGAAAGTTTTCCCAAGCCTTCTCTTGTGACTCTTCTGGAACAAAAGGGAGGTCTTTGAAATGGGTTCCGATAATTTCTTCTTCGCTTAGGTTTCTTTTTTTGTGAAAGATTTCGTTTACCTCTCTAATTATACCCTCCTTGTCAAGTAGAAAAGCCGCATCGGGAATGGAGTTGAATAATCTTCTAAATCTTTCTTCAGCTCTTTTCCGTTTTGAAATGTCTCGAACTATTAATTGAGTAAGCTCCAATCCTCCGATATCAATCTTGCCTCCTCCTGAAAGCTCTATTGGAATTTTATTATCTTCGCCATCAATTATGTATAGGTCTCCCACTTCTGATCTTACTTCTTTAAGTTTTTTTTCTTCTTGAGTAAATTTTTCAAACAATTTCTTAAGCTTTTGAGAGCTTTCTTCTAGAGCAAATTCTGTATATTTTTTATCCACTATTTCTTCTCTCGGCAAGTTGAGGAGTTTTTCTCCTCCTTTGTTTACGTCTACAATTTCGCCGGATTCTTTTTCGACTAAGAATAGGCCGTCAGGAGAACTTTCAACTAGTTTCCTTCCATGGAATAGTTCTAATAATTTGCCAGCATATTCGTTTTTCTTGTTAAGTCTGTAAACTTTTCTCTCTCCAATTTCCTCTTCGATAATTACTCCTTTTTCAACTAAGTCGTAGATTACTCTTTCAACTGTGGCATAGCTAAGACCGGTCTCTTTTTCGATGTGATGCCTGACAAGTAAATCATCAGGATTGTCCAAAATATAGTCTAGAACCAATGGTGCTGGATCTTTTTCAAATAATTTTTTTAGTATTCCCAAGCACTCCCCTCCTGTTTGTTAAATTTCGGAAACTGCTTTCGTAACCATTAAGGATTTTACTAATTAAAAGATTGTTTTCGTTTGATAAACTGAACTTCATTCAGAAACATAAGAATTTTTAAGAGTCCCAATTCCTTCCACCTCTATTTCCGTTACATCGCCTTCTTTTAACGGACCTACTCCTGACGGTGTTCCCATAGTAATCACATCCCCCTGCTCGAGGGTGATAAGTTTTGTTACACTTGCAATAACCTCGGATACGGAAAAAACAAATTCGTCACCAGCGGAATCCTGTTTCACTTTTCCATTAAGTTTTAATCTTACTCGAGGATTTTGGGGGACGAGATCTTTAGACGCAATTACCGGACCGATTGGGGCTGCTTTATCGAATGATTTTCCTCTCACCCAGTTACGTTCGGTAGCTTGATCGTCTCTGTTTGAGAGATCATTTACGCAAGTGTATCCTCTTACATAGTCTAGCGCGTTTTCTTCGCTAACGTTTTTACATGGTTCGTCTATGACCACTCCAAGTTCTGCTTCATAGTCGATTCTTTCTCTCCCAGTTTCTATTTTACCTAAATCCTCCATATCTTTTCTATCCGTATCTGGAGTTGGGAGAGATATTGTATCTTGATGTCCTGCCACAGTATTAGGTGCTTTTAGGAAAAGTTGAGGTCTCTCAGGCATATCTTCTGGAAGTGAGTATCCACTTTCTTCTAGATGTTTTTCATAATTTCCGTAAAGACAAATAATCTTCGATGGGGTTGTAGGTGGCAAGAAGTTTATTTCATCTGGATTGTAAACATTCTCTTCTACTTCTATTCCCGAGTTCGTCCATTTACCGGTCCGTATATTTCCGGTTTTGTCTTTGAATCGAACAAATTTCATTCTAAACTTCCTTTTAACTTATTAGCAATATTTTAGTTTGGTATGAGTTCTATCTTCTTCGTCAGTTATTTTTACCTCTTCATTGGTAATCTTTGACTCTTTTGGATAATTGTATCACTGGTGGTATCACTTCTAAACGGTTTTGAATAATTAACATGGGGATAGATGCTGGCTAATTTTCTATATTATTGGTAGTTTGAGTGTTTTCTCGCTAATCTTAAGTGTAGGGCCTGTATGAGTTGTTGGTGGATAGTATGGAAGTTATTTTTCGTTTGGAGGATCATTGTATCGAAACTGAAGTGGAGGATGAATATGAGAAATTGGCAAAATCATTATTGAAAGAGGAGAATAAGAAAAAGGAGAAAAAATTGGAGTTTTTAAAAGAATTTTTGAAGAATTCCGATTTTAATGAGTTGAGGAAAGCTGGATTTGATGGTAGTGAAGAGATGTTAGTGAGGGTGAGAACGGAGAATGGTGATTTTGTTGTAGAGAGGGTTGATGAGGGATAAAAAGCGTTTGATTTTTTTACTAATATTCATCTAGAATAATGGGGATATTTTGCCTGGGACGGGTCAAGTTCTTTTGATGGTTATCTTTTTTCTCATCGCTTTGATTAGTGTTTCTTCTTTTAGGAGGAGGCAGAAGAAGAATACTAGGATTCAGGCGATAAGGGGTGTGATTACTGGTGTGGGTGCTGTGATTTGTTTTGTTTCTTTGTTTTCTACATGGATTGAATATGAGGGTGTAGTGCGTACTCAGTTGCAGATTGCTAATATTTGGAATATAGCTCTGATGCAAGTGGTTGTCTATACGATGGTGTTTTTGACTGTTTTATTGTACTTTGGCAGTTTTGTTTATGCATTCGGTTTTAAAGCGGGAAAAGGTTTGATATCGAGAGCTTCTTCTTTTTTTCTCGCAATATGTGTTATATTCATTATAGGATTGAGCATAGTGCCGGACGTTAGATTTGTTGGTTTTGCTCCTTGGATAGCTATTTTCGGTGCAATCATAGGAAGAACTTCTTTAGAGGTTCCCAAAGAAGAGGACGAGGAAGAGGAAGAACCTTTGAAGGGGGAGTGTCCGAAATGTGGGGATCCAGTAAGTTTGGATGATTCTTTTTGCAGCAATTGTGGGAAGGCTCTTGATTTGGAAGACAAGATTTCCAATTAAGCAAACTGAAAGACTTTTAACAAAGATTTGTTTCTAGAAGTAGGCAAAATTAAGATAATCAGAAAGTGGAGTTCGTCATGAAAGCAACATTTTAGACAGTGTTTATGATAACGTTTGCTCGGAGGGTTATGTTAATGGAAGAGGAAGAGAAGGGTCAAGTGAAGGTTGAGGTCACTGTCAATGTGGAACTAAGTAAGGCATTGATGAAACATATTGAAAAAATTAGAACTTGAATTCCCTTTGATTGAGAACTCATAGTCTTTTTTGGAACTGTATTACTAGAGATATTCAAATAGAGGAAGTTTTAGTGAGAATCTTTTAATTTCTAACAAGTAGGTTTTTTTAGTAGATCATCATCCTTAGTGTCTTTCTGCTCGGTTCGGACATATTTGGTCCCTTTATGAGTCGCTTGGACAACCTCTTTCTCTTCACCTTCATGTTCTACTATGACTTTTTCATCATCCTCCCCAATCAAATCATACACTTCCGCCGGGGATAGTTCAGTTATTGTATTATCTCTCCCATGAAAACCAATGGTTTTGATATCGCGACAGTCCCCAAATCTCGGATTCGATTCCATCGTAATACATTTTACATCATAAACAGCCATTTCATACCCTCCTTCTTATTCAAAATAATCTTTTCTGACAAAAAAGATTCCCTTTTCCATTGTTGGGCACTTTATTAATTTGACATTATCCTAAAATCAGATGGGGAATAGTAGTATTGTAAATCATAAGCTAAATTTAGGATTTTAGGCTCTGTAAAGAGATTACTGTAAAAATTTATAGTTGATTCTTGTGCAAAGCCTGTTTTTTGGAAACCTTTAAATACTTTGAATATATATTCATAACATGAAATGAATAAATATTCAAAAAGAGGTGGATAAATATGCCAAGAGGAGATGGAACAGGCCCAACAGGACAAGGTCCCATGACTGGAAGAGCTGCCGGATACTGCACCGGATCCAGCTCTCCGGGATTTGCAAACCCAGCTCCCAAGATGGGAATGGGTTTCAGACGAGGAGTTGGTAGAGTTTTCGGTCGAGGTTCTGGCTTCGGTCGTGGAGGAGGTCATGGCTTTGGTAGAGGACCCGGAAATTTCGGTAGAGGAAGAAGTGTTCAGAGAAACCCCACGCCTTCTGCCTCTGTGGTTCCTCAAAATCGAAGTTTTTCAGGATTTGGTCGTAACAGGGTTTCTCAAAACCCTGGAATTCGGTCGAGACGGACGAACAAAATTTGGTGAAAAGAGGTGAGAAAGATGGGACAACACGGTCATAGAAACATGTTTTACGCAACAGGTCTACCCGGCTGGATGAGATTCGGTTATAGCCCTGGTTGGGGTGGAATGCCGCCATGTGCTCAATACCTTCAAGAAACAGGACAATTAGAAGAAGCAACAAATTGGTTCCAACAAAATTCAGCACAACAACAAGCAACCCCTCAAAATAAACCTACAACACAACAACCCCAACAAATTACAGAAGAGCAAGAAATCCAAATGTTGGAAAACCAGTTAAGAGCGTTAGAAGAAGAAATTAAACAAATTGGTGAAAGAATCCGCCAAATTAAGGAATAAACAAAAAATAGAGGTGATGAATCATGACAAAAGTAGCTGTAGCTTCGCAACAAGGAGGATTAGAAGATCAAATCTCTCCAGTGTTCGGAAGATGTCAAAGTTTCACAATCGTAACCACTGATGGAGAAAAAATTCAAGATACAGAAGTAATCCAAAATCAATACGCAAACGCTTCAAGCGGCGCAGGCATTCAAGCCGCAGGAGTAGTTTCGAATAAAGGAGTACAAGCCGTTATCGCAGGAAACTTCGGTCCAAATGTTGCTTCAGTTCTAAACCAGTCAGGAATTAAAATGATACCAGCTTCCGGAATTACCGTCGAGAAAGCAGTTCGAAAATATTTCAATAATGAGCTTCAGCCTGTATCCCAAGCAACTTCACCCGCCAAGGCAGGTATGGGAGCAGGTAAAGGAAGAAAAGGACAATCAGGACAGGATTCGGCGCAAAGCCCGATGCAAGGTTCCTCCCGACAAACTGCTCCTACTGGAGGAGGTTCCTCTCAACAAAAATCTCAATCGTCCGATAATGATCGGATTGATGGACTTGAGGACAAGATTCAGAAATTGGAAGAATTATTGGAAGAGACTAGAGAATCATTAGAAGAATTGAAAAAATAAGTATTGTGAGGTAAAAAATTGTCAAACTTTGGAAAAGGATCGGGACAAGGTTCAGGAGGACAGTCAAATCAAGCCGGTGGTAGGGGTGGCTCTGGTGGACCATCAAAATGTATTTGTCCAGGTTGCGGTTATGAAGAACCCCACCAAAGGGGAGTTCCCTGTTCGGAGAATACTTGTCCAGAATGTGGAACCAGAATGGTTGGAAAAAGGTGAAATATATGAAAATAGCTATTGCAACGGATGGGCGTCAGCTAGGAAGCAAAGTAAGTCCGCTTTTTGGAAGATGCCCATTCTTTATATTGTTAAAAATTGAAGATGGGGAGATAATAGATCAAGACTCTTTTGAAAATACAGCCATGGACCAATCTAGCGGAGCTGGTACCGCTGCAGTCCAGTTAGTAGGGGATAAAGATATCGACACTTTGATAACTGGAGCGGTCGGTCCGAAAGCTTTCTCAGCTTTGGAAAAATGGGAAATAGACGTATATAGAGCTGTACCTGGTTCGGTTCAACAAAATATAGATAAGTTCTTGGCTGACGAACTAGAAAAGATAGAATCTCCTACCGGGCCTTCAGGTATGGGAAGGGGTGAATGGGATGAATAGTTTTAGGACTGTTTTAAGAAAAATTTTACCTTCAAAAAGTCATAATGTTATGAGAGGTGTTACAAATTGCCGAGAAGGCGTAGAAGGAGAAGAGTGGGATTTCAACCTAACTTCAAATATTTTGGACCGGGGAGAGGAAAAAGTAGCGAAGAGGTAATTCTTAAAATGGAAGAGTTTGAGGCGATTAGATTGAAAGATTTTGAAAATCTTAGCCAGGACGAAGCTGCTGAAAAGATGAATGTTTCCCAACCCACTTTTCACAGAACACTTGTATCGGCGAGAGAGAAAATAGCCGATGCCATAGTGAGTGGCAAAGCTCTACGTATAGAAGGTGGATCCTATGAAATGTCGAATGAGAAAGGTAGAGAAGGGGGAAAGGGAAAAACACGGGGGAATCAAACTGATTGAAAAGGTGGTGATGAAATGAAAAATATGCAACAAGGCCAAGATGAAGCGAAGGAAAAAATCGCAGAGAGAATGTCTGATGTAGAACATAAGATAATGATAATGAGTGGAAAAGGCGGAGTCGGAAAAAGCACAGTAGCGGCGAACTTAGCCACAGCTCTGAAAGCCAGAGGATATGAAACTGGTCTTTTGGATTGTGATATGCATGGTCCGAGTATTCCGAAAATAGTAGGAGTTAAAGGACAGGATGCTTCTACTGATGGTGAATCAATGAACCCGATTAAGACTGATTTTGGTCTCGAAGTACTCTCAATAGACCCGTTATTACCAGAGGAAGATTCTCCCGTCATCTGGAGAGGTCCATTGAAAATGAAAACTTTGCAACAATTTTTGGGTGATGTCAATTGGGGAAAGTTAGATTATTTGATTTTCGATTTACCTCCTGGGACCGGTGATGAACCGCTTTCTATAGCTCAGTTGATTCCCGATCCCGATGGTACTGTGATAGTTACAACCCCTCAAGAAGTTGCTTTACAAACAATTCGAAGGTCAGTAAATTTCGCAGAAAAGATAGATTTGCCCATACTGGGACTTATAGAGAATATGAGTGGGTTTGTCTGTCCTAATTGTGCTGAAGAAGTTGATATCTTTAGTTCCGGCGGAGGAGAAGAATTAGCAGACGAATTAGAAATTCCTTTCTTGGGAAAGATTCCCTTGAATCCGAAAATCGTAGAGAGTGGTGAGGAAGGTAAACCGATTGTTTTGGAGCGAAAATCTGAAGCTGCAGAGGCGTTTGAGGATATTGTCACTAAGATTGAAGATTCATTTAAGAAAGAATCATAGAGGTGATAATTCATGAAAGTAGGAGTCCCATGCATGGGAGATTCCGGTTTAGACGAGGAAGTGAGTCGACATTTCGGCAGAGCTCCCGCCTATGCTATCATCGATACTGAAGATGAAGAGGTGGAAGTAGTGCCTAACACAAGTGAACATGCAGGTGGTTCAGGGAAACCTCCAGAGATTATGGAGGAAAATAATGTTGAAGTAATGCTTTGTTCGAACCTGGGTCCGAGAGCTATCAGCATGTTCGAAAACCTAGATATCGAAGTTTTCGTCGGAGCCGACGGACAAGTAGAAGACGCTCTAGAAGCTTGGGAAGAAGGAAAGCTTGACGAAGCCACTGACAAAGATGCTTGTGAAGAACACCGTCACTAGATAAAAGGAACCGTGTTATCAATGAAAATATCGGTCGCTAGTGGAAAAGGAGGAACAGGTAAGACCACAATCGCACTGAATTTAGCCCTTTCTTTAGAAAATGTACAACTTTTAGATTGCGACGTAGAAGAACCGGATTGTCATCTTTTTCTAGATTTTGATCTGGAAGAAATAGAAAAAGTGAAAGAGTTCCAACCGGAAATAAATACTGAAAAGTGCA
Source organism: Hadarchaeota archaeon (SeqCode) (assembly GCA_964608515.1). Classification (GTDB taxonomy): domain Archaea; phylum Hadarchaeota; class Hadarchaeia; order Hadarchaeales; family JAGGTB01; genus CAYLJV01. Next base: position 23,734 of record CAZSNS010000014.1, on the reverse strand, counting down.
ACTTGTGCGGAGAATGTGCAAACAAATGCTTCTATAATGCTATTGTAGTTCCCCCGAGTGGACCAATGATTTTTCCAGACCTTTGTCATTCTTGTGAATTGTGTAATCTTGTTTGTCCAGAAAATGCCGTGATAGAGAAAGAAAAAATGATTGGAAAGGTCGAAAAGGGTCAAGGTGTGCTTGATTTTTACCAAGGAGTTTTAGCTACAGGTGAGGTTTTAGTTACGCCCTTGATCGAGGCAGTGAAGAGGAACGCAGATGAGAACAGACCAATGATTATTGATGTTCCACCTGGTACCGCTTGTGCAGCAGTAGCTGCGGTTGAGGGTTCTGATTTTTGTATTTTAGTCACTGAACCTACTCCTTTTGGGCTTCATGATTTGAAATATTCGATTGAGATGTTAGATCAACAGAATATTCCATATGGTGTGGTGATAAATAGAGATGGAATTGGTGACGATAGAGTCGAGAATTACTGCAAGGATAAGGATATTCCTCTTCTAATGAAAATCCCGAATAATAGAGAGATAGCGGAACTCTACTCTGAAGGTGTTCCATTTGTGAAGGCACTTCCGAAATGGAGGGAGAATTTTATTGACCTTTATGAGAGGATTGAGGAGTTGATAAGTTGAAGCAGATGACTATAATTTCAGGGAAGGGTGGTACTGGTAAAACAACGATAACAGCTGCTTTTGCTTCTTTGGCTAAGGATATAGTATTAGCGGATTGTGATGTGGATGCTGCGGATCTTCAACTACTCCTCAGTCCGGAAATTCAAAATCAAGAGGATTATTTCGGCACGAGAAAAGCTGTGAAGATAAGTGATTGTTCAATTTGTGGTAAATGTGTGGAAGTTTGTCATTTCAATGCTATAAGTGAAAAAATCGACATTAACGAAGCTAAGTGTGAAGGGTGTGGAGCTTGCGAATATATTTGCCCAGAGGACGCCATAGAGATGAGTGAGAGTAGGACCGGAGTGGTTTACCAGTCCGAAACAAGATCTGGCCCGATGATTCATGGTGAGTTAGATATTGGGGAGGAAGCTTCTGGTAAGATGGTAACGCAAATTCGTGAAAAGGCTCGGTCTGTTGCTGGTGAGGAGAGTTTGGTATTGGTTGACGGATCTCCTGGTGTCGGGTGTCCTGTTATAGCTTCTATTAAGGGTGTGGATTATGTACTGATTGTATCCGAACCTACTGTTTCTGGAATTCATGATTTGGAGAGAGTTTTAGATGTCGCGGAACATTTCGGTGTAAGTTCCTCAGTTTGTATAAATAAATACGATATAAATGAGGATAAAACTAGTGAGATCGAAAAGATTTGTCAAAAAAGAGGATTTCCCGTTTTAGGAAAGCTTCCTTATGATGATGTGGCTACGAAGGCTATGATTAATCAACAAACCTTAATGGAATATTCTAACTCGGATTTATCTCAAAAAGTAGAAAAAATTTGGAATAAGATTGAATCTTCCCTGTCAGAATAAAAAATCAAAATGGTGAAAATGTGATAGTAGAAGAACTACTCCAATCAAAAGAGAAAGAACTCAAAAAGAGACAAGCCGTAGATGTGCGAATAGGAATAAGATATACAGGAGTTCTACTTGGCAATGGGAATTTAGGAGTTGCTCGTTCCTTTCAGGAAGAGGCGACCAAGTGTTGTGAAGTGATTGATGAAGCAGGAGACTTGGAAGATAATGCATACGAATTAGCAAAATTAGCTTTAGAACCATATCCTACCAAAGCCTCAATCGGCATAGCCACCATAAATTCCATCTACAATCAAAATACAGAAGGGGAAAAAGGAGGCTTAATGGATTTTCTAAAAATAAAAGATGGAGATAAAATAGGAATGGTTGGCAATTTCAAACCCATCCTAAATAAAATCGATAAAGATATCGAAATCTCAATCTTCGAGAGGAACCCACAAGAAGAAGGAATACTTCCAGATTATGCAGCAGAACAAATCCTCCCGCACACAAACATAGCAATAATAACCGGAAGCACAGTCGTTAACAAAACAATAGATCACTTACTCGAAATAACAAAAAACGTAAGAGAAGTTGCTTTACTAGGCCCCACTACCCCTTTAGCTCCGAGTGTGTTTGGAAATTATGGTGTAACTTTGCTTGCTGGAATGGTTGTGGAGGATGTGGAGAAAGGAGTGAAAGTAATTAGTCAGGGTGGAGGAACTAGAAAACTTGGAGAATTTTCGCGAAAAGTTTCGATAAAATTGTAGTGTATAAGAGGGTGATTGGAATGGATTTGAAGATTGTTTATGATAACGAGGCAAAATCTGGTTTTAGAAAGGGTTGGGGTTTTTCTTGTTTGTTAGAGGATAGGGATGAGAAGATTCTTTTTGATGTGGGTTGGGATGGAAAAGTTTTGCTTCATAATTTGCAAGAATTCGGGATAGATATACAGGAGTTGGATCGGGTTTTTCTATCGCATTCTCACTGGGATCATATTGGAGGTTTAACCCATTTGGAAAATTCGGGTTTGCATGTTTATGTTCCTGAATCGTTTTCGAAAAATTTGAAGAGAGAGCTTTCCTCAAGATATCATCTTCATGAAGTGAGAGATATGGAAAAAATAACCGGACAAGTTTGGACTACTGGAGAATTGGAAAATAAGGTTGGAGAACAGTCGATTTTTATTGAAACTGAAAATGGTTCAGCTTTTGTGATTACGGGTTGTTCCCATCCAAAGGTTGAAAATATTTTTTCGAGAGTTTCTGAGGAAGGAAAAATAGGTGGGATTTTAGGAGGGATGCACGATTTGGATGAGTTAGGAGTTCTTGAGGGTTTAGATAAGATTGTGCCTTGTCATTGTACTTCCAATAAAGAAAAAATAGTTGAAAAATTCCCAAAAGCAGCCGTCAAAGGAAAAGCTGGTTTGAAAGTTAGAATATGAAGATAATATTTTTTAGATAACCGAAAGGTCAAAACCTGTTCCAGTGAATAGGACAAATTATGGGTTTTCTCGTCCGTAAGGACAGAAACTTTCTATTCCTAGAATTTCACTTGCACCTTTTCCAGAAACTCCGTAAATTATAGGTTTTGTGCCGTATTCTTTACACCACTTGATTAGTTGTGGTAGAGAACCATTCACGACACTGCTGCCTGTGATTAGTGCCAAATCGGCTTTTTTCATAGTTTTTTCATTATCGGATGCAGGGAGAATTCTTGTTCCAAATTTTTCTTTACCAATATTTTCGGGATTTTGGTCAGTTACGAAAGTTTCGAATTTTTTGCAACAGTATTCTAAATGCCCTGGTTGATACCCTATATGTGTTATCTTGGGGTTATCGTATTTTTCTTGGATTTGTTTTGCAAGTTCTTTTCCGCAACTTTTTGGATCATCTCCCTTACAGTGGATGGTTTTATCTATGAGATTTAGATGGTTGAAGGCGGCGTTGAGAGCAGAGAAAAATATTGCTCTTTCGGTTTCGTTTCCTAAGTCCAGATTAAAAATTTTTCCGAGTTTACCCTGGAATTGTCTCGGTTTGTTTGTGAAAGCATCTCCATAACTGTTTTCTATTTTGCATCTGAGGAGGACTTCCTCGCCTTTTGTAAGGGCGTACTCGTCGGATGGGAGTTGGAAGTTTTGCTGTGTCAGTCCGTTGAAATTTTTGTTTGAAGGAGTTTTATCTTTAGAAAAGTCTTTTCCTATTCGTTCAACTTCTATATTTTTTTGTTCGAGTTCGTTTTCTTTTATTTTCTTTTTCGCTTCCCTTCTAATTTTGGAGTAAAGTTTTGTCACGAATCTACCTCTGGATAGTGAATGGAATTGTTTAACATAATTTATTTATTTAACATATTAGTTTAATTTTAATCGATTTTAGTAAAAATGGTGATAAAGCTGGACCGAAAACATCTAAGCGCGATAATTAGCATCATCGGAACTATTGTCGGAAGCTGGCTGGTCCTTTTCCCATACAGAAAATTACCATTTCTAGGAAAATACGGATTACTATTAGGAAAAAATCCAATCATCCACGTCTTCATAATCGGAGCTATATTCCTTTACGTTCACCTTTCCATCACCAAACCCGAATTAGCCAAAAAAACCGTAAAAGAATCCACAACAACAGTAAAAGACATAGCTATCTACGTAATAGCCGCTATTTTCATAGCGGGAGCAGTTTCAAACCTATACCCCACTAAGGCCCTAGCAGGGATTCTAGGTAACCAAGCGGGAATTATTGCCGTACTTGTCGGTGTTGGCATAGGAAGTTTATTGCCCGCATGTCCTTTCATCTCTTATCCGATAATCGGAGGGTTATACGCAGCAGGGGCTGGATTTTTAGGGGTGATGGGAATGTTGTTCGGCGCTGGTCTAGCCTTCGCTTGCGTTATTGCTGCTGATCTTTCTTTTTTTAATTCTAGATTTCTTGTGATGAGGGTTGGTCTTTCGTTGGGAACAGCTACTCTTGCTGGGGTTCTAGTTTATTTGTTTCCGGTTACATTGTGAGGGAGAATTATGGTTTCTGAACCTAGTTGGGGTAAAAAATCAATTTTGGTCGCTGCAATTATCATATATCTAATAACTTTTTTGATAGATCCGGTAAAGGTGAAAGAGTCGATAATTACCAGTTTAAATGAGTTAAAACAATTATTATTACCAATTTTAGTTGCTGTGTTTGTCGGCACGACAGTTAAAACCTTGATAACACCTAGCATGGTTTCAAAATTTTTTGATGGAGGGACGGGTCTTTTAACTGCAGGATTGATGGGAAGTGTTCTCCCTCCATGTCCTTATATTTCTTATCCGACTATTCGTGGATTTAGAGAAGGCGGGACTTCTTTACCTTTAATAATGGTCATGTTAACCACTACCACTACTGTGGAGATCGGTCAACTTTTTTGCGGTATCGTGGTTTTTGGGCCTAGAATAGTTGGGTTAAGGATTTTTTTCGCTTTTATCGCTTCTATGATTATGGGAGCAATTTTTTTGATTGCTTATTCTAGGGGTTCTTTTTTCTCTACCTTCTCACCATTTCAGGTTTTCGAAAAGAGTTAAATCGTTAGATTTAGGATTCTTCTAAGATTCTTTTTATCGGTTCTACGAAATTATCCTTTGTGATTTCTCTTTCCTTTACCAGATAGTCGGAAACTTCTGTAGATTCGATGCTAGGTTCATCCCTAAGAACTGATATAAGAACCACTTCGGGATTTACATCTTTTTCTTTTATTTTCTGATAAGTTTCCCATCCGTTCATCCCAGGCATCATCAAATCTAGTAAAACTAAATCCGGTTCTTCAGTTTCTAATTTTTCGAGACATTCTTCTCCGCAATTCGCTTTTGCAAGTTCAAAACCTTCTCTCTTTAACAAATCACTAGCATACTCTCGAAAAGTCGCATCGTCATCTACTATCATAACATCACTCAATCTTCTCCCCCCTTCTATACAAGAAAACTTATACCCTTCACTTTTTATGTTTCTTACCCAGAATGATATCCGGACCAGGAAAAAGCAACAATAAAGTCAAAATTAAAGTTTACAAATTCTGAAGATATTTTTCAACTTTTTGTGAGGATTTTTGTAAGTGATTACCCTAAAAATTCAAAAGTCCTACTAATAAAACAAAAAACACTCAAAAAATTTGGATTGAAAATATGTCATCCCCGCACTCGGAGGCTGAAAATGAGGAATACGAGCAGCTCGCTCAAAAAGCACAACCAGACATACTAGTAATAGGTTGTGGAGGAGCGGGCTGCAACACCATAAACCACATGGCCGAAGAAGAACTTGAAACAGTTGAAAGAGTAGCAGTAAACACTGACGCTCAAGACCTGGTTAATACTAAAGCGAATCAAAAAATATTGATTGGAAGAGAAACCACAGGTGGGCTAGGAACCGGATCGGACTTAGAAAAAGGAAAAAAGGCAGCCCACGAAGACAAGGAAAAGATAGAGGAGGTTATATCTGGACATGAGTTTGTCTTCATAACTTGTGGTCTAGGAGGAGGTACGGGCACTGGGGCGGGTCCGGTCATTGCTGAAATTTCGAAAAGTGTTGGTGCTTTGACAGTGGGTGTTGTTACTCTCCCTTTTGAGTCTGAGGGTGAGAGGAGAGTTAATAACGCGTCTGCGGGTCTTGCGGATTTTGAGAAATATTCAGATACTACTGTTTTTGTTCCTGATGATAAATTGCTTGAGATTGCTCCTGATTTGTCTTTGGAGGAGGCGTTTAAATTGGCTGATAGTGTTTTGGTGGATACGATCAGTGGTATTACTAAGCTTGTTTCTGAAACGGGTTTGATAAATTTGGACTTTGAAGATGTTCGGTCTACTTTTGAAGGCGGTGGGATTGGAATGGTTGGTTTTGGTGAAGGGAATGGTAAGGATAGGTCTTTGCAGGCTGTTGATGAGGCTTTGGAGAATCCATTGCTTGATATGGAGGTTGAAGATGCTAAGAGAGCTTTGATTAGCATTACTGGTTCTCCCAATCTAAGACTTGACGAAGCGGAAACCATAGCTGGAAATGTTTCGGAAAGGCTAAGTCCAAATGCACAAGTAGCGTGGGGGGCTAGGCTTTCAGACGAGTTAGAAGATGCAGTAATGGTAATGTTGATAGTTTCAGGAACTGGAAGTATGGTTGAAAATGGTGCTAGTGTGGATTTAGGTCTTGAATCTATATAGTGACTAAAAATTAAGCTTTTAGAGTGATTTTAGTTTTTCTAACCAAGAATCTATCCCATTTTCGTCAACAAAATTTTTCACTTCCTCAAAGCCGTATTTGTAAGTCTGTTCCCGATTCAGATGAAGTAGCTCGGCTTGTAGTTTTCCGTATTTCGAATTTTCATTTTCAACTACAAGATAAGAGGCATATTCACAACTTCCCTCTACAAATTCTTTATTATCCTCGACAATTCTTTCTGAAATTTTATCATTCAACCAAACATGCATTAGCTCGTGAGCAATCACTCTCTTAAATTCAAAACTTGGAAGATTATCCAATAATGTGATTTTGATTTCAGTATCATTAGAACCGCTCTCAGTCTTCCGAGTGTTCGTGAAACCTCTACTTCCTGACTTAGCTAATTTCTCCAACTCATTTTTAGAAACAAAATCTATCACAATCTCACTCAGATCAATCTCAATACCGTACTTGCTCAAAACTTTCACAACTTTTTCAGCCAAATCTTTACCTCTAGAATGACTTTTCACAGCTTTTTCATCACAACTTTTGCAAACAATTCTTCCATCTTCGTATTCTACTTTATCCTTCTCTAAACCAGGAGCGATAAGAGTACTGCAGTAAGGGCATTGGGGATATTCATCGTGATGTTTTTCACAAAAATTATTCCCCCAAAAGTCAGTGAGGTATTTTCCTGCTACTGTTTCTCCACAGATGTCGCAATCGATACCTAAATTTTCTTTATAACAATCCAGATGATATGTTTCGTTTTCACTTTTGATCCCCTCGTCCTCTATTATTTCACCGCACCACCCACACCTAGGGGCGAAGTTTTCTTTATAACATTCTTTATGACAAGGTTCCCCCTCAACTTCTACGAATCTATCATCTATAATCTCGTCACATATTGCGCATAGGAAATGATTAGGATGATAATTCTTACCGAGAGCTTCAATATGTTTTCCCTCAATAGGTTTTCCACATTCCTCACAAATCTTTGTCATTCTACTTCCCCATCCATTTCTTTCCAAACCTACTAATCTATCATTTTTATCGGTTTTAATTTGTGAATTTCTTATGTTTTTCCAACCGAAATCTTTTATTCTCTATGTCCAATCGGGATTTAGATACAATGTATGAAAATTTACAATTGGAGAAAGGGAAAGTATCTCAGTTAATTCTGGATAGAGAGGATAAAAAGAACGCACTGAACAAACAATTAATACTGGATCTAAAAGATGCGTCTGAAGAATTGTGTAAAACTGAAACTGAACTCCTAATAGTACGAGGAAAAGGTGACGCTTTTTGTTCAGGGCTTGACAGAGAATTGCTTGGAGAACTCTCCAACTACGAAAGTGAAAAATTGGAAGAGATGGTCGAAGTCGTTCAGGACATTTACTATAATATTCGAACACTGGAAGCTCCAGTTATCGCACCAGTTCAGGGACACGCGATAGGTGCAGGTATTCAACTTGCACTAACTGCTGATATTAGAATTTCCACTCCTGATGCTAGCTTTTGCGTTAAAGAACCAGACCTAGGAATAATTCCTGATATGGGAGCTCTATATCTCCTCCCCAGATTAGTAGGTGATGGAGTAGCCAGAGAACTAGTTTACACCGCGAGAACCGTGAAAGGTAGAGAAGCTAAGGAGATTGGACTTGTAAATGATGTATATGAAGATTTGAAAGAAGGAGTTGAGAAGTACAGAGAAATATTGCTCTCTAAACCAGGGCTATCTTTGAAAGAGTCAAAATGGGTAATTGAAAAAAGTTGGACATCCGATCTGAGAGAAAGTCTAGAAGATGCTAAAAAAGGACAGTTGAAATGTATTCAGAGCTTGAAACAAGATTAAAAAAATAAAACTATGACTTATTCAGACTGCCATGCCCATCTCGACCTGTTTACTCCGGAAAAAAGAACCCAGTTGATAAGTAAAGCGAAAAACAAAGAAGTCGGACTAGTCGTTTCACCCTCAATAAACTTGGTAAGCTCTTACAGGACTATTGAATTGGCTAAAGATTTTGAAATTGTCAAACCAGCTGTGGGATTACATCCTTGGGTAGTGGGACAATCTTCTGAGAAAGAGCGGGAGAAAATTTTGTCCCTTGCTGAGAGTGAAGAGGTTTTGGCGATTAGCGAGGTTGGTTTGGACTTCAAACATAATTTTGAATTTAGGGATGAGCAGGTTGATTTTTTCACTCGTTGTTTGGAATTGGCTGAATGGAGCGGGAAACCGTTAATAATACATTTGTTGGACTCTTTTCAGGAAGCTATTGAAATTATTGAGAGTTTTTCAAAAGTTAGGGGGATTGTTCATTGTTTTTCGGGAAGTTTAGAAGATGCTCGAGAACTTATCGATATTGGTTTTTTACCTTCGATCAGTAATTCAGTTTTAACGGATTCATTTCTATCTTTGGGGAAAGTTATAGATAATCTTGATATAGACGAAATGGTAATTGATACCGATGCTTTACCAGAAACTTTTCAAATACATCATGCTGTTAATATTGCGGATTTTGTAGCTAAGAGAAAAAACATTGATTCTAAAAAAGTAGGTAAAGCAACAACTAAAAATTTGGAAAGTCTCTTACCGGATATCGATTAGTTTCCTTCCGCCAATTGGATTAAGTTGTTTAAAATCCTGTTTACAGGAGTAGGAATATTATGTTTTTCAGCTCTTTTTACAATAGCTCCGGACAAATACTCGATTTCCGTCTTTTTGCCTTGTTCTATATCTTGCAACATTGATGATTTGTTATCTCCAGTTTTCTTTGCGATTTTTTTTGCATGGGAAATTATATCGTCTCGAATTTTTGCACCTTCAGCCTCCGCGACTTGCAAACCTTCCTTAACTGCTTTTTCTAGAAGCTTAGTTCCGGCTTCCGACTTCAATAATTCTCCATTTTTCACTCGGGCTAAAGCCGTTACTGGGTTAATTCCTATGTTTACCAACACTTTCTCCCAAATGATATCTTGAATATTATCAGAAACGTCAGTTTTTATTCCTGCTTCTGTTAATACAGAAGCCAAATCGTTAACAAACTCATCATTCTCTGTGAAATACCGGCCTATCACCGTGGGGCCTTTTCCTGCGTGTTTTATGTGGCCTGGTTCTTTTTGTGTTGTTCCGTGTGTTGTTGTTCCGGCTATAATGTTTTGTTTGGGTATTTTTTTTGCGATTGTTTCGGGATTTCCTAGTCCGTTTTGGAGTGTTAAGATGTTTACGTTAGGTTTTAGAATTTGGAGGTGGTTTTCGATTGCTTTTTTGGTGTCTGGACTTTTTACAAAGATTATTGCTAGGTCGGGTTTGATTGTTTCTTGAGTAGTTTTGGTTGCTTTTACGTCGATTTTTCGTGTCTTGTTTTGAAGATTTGTTATTTTTAGGCCGTTTTTGTTGATTTTTTGTACGTGTTTTTTTCCTCTGTCTATTAGTGTGACTTTGTGATCGTTTTCGGCTAGGAGTCCGCCGAAAAGTGACCCCATCGCTCCGCTTCCGATTATGGTTATGTTCATGTTTTGAAATACTCATGTGTTATTGAAATTTAGGCTGGTTCTGTCTGGTTTTGTATGGGAACTTAATTTTATTTGAATATTTTTAATAAATTCTTATTGTAGGGAAATTGAGAGTGAGAGTTTGTCTGAAAATAAGCCGATTGTAGGGGCGTCTGTTCTTGTCCGAAATGATGAGGGGGAGGTTTTGCTAGTGAAAAGGTTAAGAGAACCTGGGAAAAATTTATGGGCTTTTCCCGGAGGAAAGGTTGAACCTGGAGAAACGGTCGAGGAGACTGCCGTGAGGGAGATTAAAGAGGAAACCAACATTTCGACAAAACTGGATAAGCTTATAGGTGCTTATGATATTATAGGTGAGGATTATCATTATGTAACGATTTGTTATTTGGGTGAGTCTAAAAATTCGAATATTGTTTCTAGTTCTGAGGTCGGTGAGAGTAAATGGTTTCCAGTTGAAAAATTAGGAGAAATTAGGTTATCTTCCACAACTAAGTCAGCCCTATTTGATGTTGGAATTTTGTGATTTTTAGGTTTTTTATGCAATATTTTTTTAAGGAATATTGGGGGGGGATGATTAGCAGTGTTTGAGATTTCGGAAAAAGAAATTAAGATGCTTTTAGTTGATGATGATCCTACTTTTTTAAAACAGTTTGAGGTGATTTTTTCGAAAGAAAATGAGTTAATAGATACTGTAACTGCTACTTCTCCTGAGGAAGGACTTGAGCTTGTTTCTTCTGAGGATTTTGATATAATTGTTGCGGATTATAAAATGCCTAGAATGAGTGGGGTGGCTTTTTTGAAAAAAATCAGGGCTGAGGGTTTAGATATTCCCTTTATCTTACTGACTGGGCGAGGGGGTGAAGAGGTTGCGATGAAGGCTATCAATGAAGGGGCTGACCGGTATCTTCGGAAAGATTCTGATTTGGACTTTCTTCTTAGTGCTTTGGAAGATTATATTTATAGCGAGGTTTCTAGATGGAGGTCAAATAAACAAGTTGAAAGGATTAGTGAAATATATTCCCGTCTCTTTGAAAATTTGGGAGATGGTGTTGTTGTTTTTAGTTTAGATGACAGTTCTAGAGGAGAAATCCTTGATTTTAATAAGGAATTTAGGAGGCAAACAGGGTATTCGGAAGAAGAATTAATTGAAATGAACATACTGGAAATACTTCTGTGGGAAAACGGAGAAGAACTTGACTATTATGCTGAAACTTTACTCAAGGGTGAAGATATTACTTTTACTGAGAAAAAACTTCGGAAGAACGGAACCGAATTTTGGGTGGAAGTGGTAGCAACAAAGATTGGGTATAAAGGAAAAGATGCGGCTTTGGCTGTAAGTCGGGATATATCTGATCGTAAATCGGCGCAAAAGAGATTAGAAGAGGCTTATAAGGCAATGGAGGCTTCTGAGGATGCTTTTATTAGTTTAACTGAAAGTCAAGAAATATTTTACTGTAATGAAGCGACTTCGAAAATTTTTGGTTATTCTAAGGATGAATTAGTTGGGGAGTCGGTTGAAAAACTTGTTCCTAAAGAGCAGTGGAAGGATCATAAACGAGGGTTAAGTCAATTTTTGAAAAGAGGAGAAGGGAGAAGGAAGTTTTTGGAAGTTGAGGGTGTTAGAAAGGATGGGTCTAAGTTTCCTATTGAATGGAATTTTTCTTACGTGGAAAGGGAGGATGGGACTAGACGTATAATTGGTGTTGGAAGGGATATTACTGAGAGAAAGAAGAGGAAAGCAAAGAAAATTAAAGAGGATTTAGTCCTTAGGACGAGTGAGGATATTAACGGAAATATTATCCGGGAGTATGACGAGGAATTTTCCGCTTCGGAATTAGGTCTTTCGGAAACATTAGAACATTTTGCGGAGCTTAGTACCAATCCCCCACCTGAAAATATTTTCGAATTATTAGTTGTGGGTATTCAAAAGGTTTTGAAAAAGAAGAATATTTCTGTGGAAAGGGAGGAGATTAAGAGAAATATCTTACCCACATTTTTGGATTTTATAAAGAATGTGATTTCAATCTCTAAGAATAATTATATAGATGTTCCTTCAGAGTACTTTGATTTTAAAGAGAGTTTATCTCGACAGGGAATTACCGATAATCAAGAATAGTTATGCCTTACTATTCGTTAACCGGGCCTAGTTTTAGTCCGTAGTAGAGCACTCCTAGCGTTAGGAGAATTATGATTGCTAATCCTACTGTTTTTATTGCGAGTGTTGTAGGTGTCATCTTATCGGGTCTAATTATTAACGTGAGGTTATAATATTTTTCCTTTTTCAAGGAAAACTTGATAAGGTTGTGATTAGCTTAATAATCCGTCGATGATGAGATCTACTCCTTCGTCTTCTGACAATCCTCGTGACATGAGAGTTTCTAACTGTTTCGTGTCCACGCTTCCGATAGCTGCCTCGTGGGTGACGTGAGCTTGCGGATTATTTACCTCGACGATTGGGATTGCTTCAGCAGTTCCTTCACCTTGAACAATTTCCTTACAATCGACGTGACCTCTAGCGTATGGGGCGTCCGCCATTAGTTTGTTATAAACTTCCGCGTTCGCTTTTTCTCTCAAAGCTACTCGAGTTGTCAATACACCTCTTGCTCCTTCCCCAACCAGGTTGCCCGTCTCTTTGATATTTATTTGGTCATCGCCTCGACCATCCACCTTCGCAGTCATTTCCATCACACTGTCTTTTTTGCAAGTGGTTTCATAATCAATGTCAATTAGTCCTACTCTTCCCTCGATGAGTTCAAAGTCCGATTTGAATCTAGAATTTTCTTCTAACAAGACCTCAGCTCTCGGAATAACCTCGATTCCACCCTCAGGACTATGAATATGTTTCTCAAGATACGTATAATCCGCGCCAGGACCTATTCTGATATCGGCGTCCATAATATGTTCTACGTCGACTGCTTGTGGAAATACGCAATGGGCTAGGATGCCGATTTCTGCATTTTTTTCAATATCTATATCTAGCTTAATCTTTTGAGTTCCTTCTTTGTGCGTAACTCCGAAACACATATGTACTGGTTTTTCGATTACCGTTCCCTCTTCCAAAGTTAGAGCAATGTCTACTCCGTCTTCTATAGGTTCAGGTTCTACAATTAGACCGGGTAAGTCTTGCATTCCTACGACTTCGTCTTTGTTGATTATTAGGTGAGCGATGTCTGGATCTTGGATTGCCCCTTCTATTTCTGCTGCTTTGTAAAGTTCTTCAACTTCCATTTAGATATCCTCTTTTGGCTCATTTGCTTCAGGTATATTTTTATGATCGCAAGGGATGCATTTCTCTTCGAAATATTTTCCGATTTCGCTTACTTTTCCTTGGTCTACTACTGCTCCGCAACACATCAGATAGGCATATTCTGCTTGTTCTAGAGCCGTTGAGCTGTGTGTTATGAGAATTACCGTGGTTCCTTGATTTTTTAATAATTGTATTACGTCGAATATTTTTTCTAATGAGGCGACATCGATCCCAGAGTCCGGTTCATCCAGTAAAACTAGTTCGGGCTCCATAGCTAGGATTGAAGCCAGTTCTACTTTTTTTCTCTCCCCTCCGCTAAGGCTTGTGTCTACTGCTCGATCAAGGTATTCTTCCGGGTCCATCCCTACTTTGTCCAGAGCACTTTCAGGCGTTTCGTTACTATCTTCGGAAGCGGAAGCTTGGATAAATTGTTCAACGGTTAAACCTTCGAATCGGGCTGGTTCTTGCCAAGCTAAGGTTATTCCCTTTTCAGCACGTTCGTGAACGTCCAATCCTTTCAAAGATTTCCCGTTGAGTGAAATATCTCCCTCAATATCCGTATAACCATCAAGACCCATAATAGCAAAAGCCAAACTGGATTTGCCCGCCCCGTTCGGGCCTACAAGAGCGTGAACTCTGTTGTCCTCTATATTGATGTTAACATTATTTAGGATATTTGTACCTTCTATGGTAAGGCTCAAATCTTTAATTTCTAGGTTATTCATTTTTTCAATCCTTGTTTCCTCAAGTTTGTTTTTCTATTGTTAAAGAATTAGTGTTTGCTTTCTAGTAATTTCGGGAGGGAAATAATCTTAAAACCAGGAGATAAAATGAATGGTAGAGGGGAAATATGGGAATTTTTGAAACTATTAAGGAAAGAAGAAGCGTCAGAAAATACAAAGATAAAGAAGTGGAAGAAGAAAAAATCGAAAAAGTTCTAAACGCAGCTCGATGGGCTCCTTCTTGGGCTAATACTCAGTGTTGGAGTTTTGTTGTCGTTAAGGATGATGATATAAAGGAAGAGTTGGTTGGAGCTTTGAGTGAGAATAATCCTGCTACAGATGCGGTTAGGGAAGCTCCCGTTATTATCGTCGGTTGTGCAGAAAAAGAAGTTTCAGGTTATAAAAAAGGAGAACCTGTTACGGAGAAAGATGATTGGTATATGTTTGACTCCGGTTTAGCTATGCAAAATTTGATGCTTATGGCTGAAGCTTTAAACTTAGGGACGGTTCAGGTTGGGTCGTTCGACGCTGAGGAGGTTGAAGAGATTCTTAATGTTCCTGAAAAAATAGAAGTAGTTACTATGACTCCTCTAGGTTATCCTGAGGAAAAACCTGACGCTCCTCCCAGAAAAGATTTAGATAAGATAACGTTTGAAGACAAGTACGGAGAATAAAAATTTGAGGGATTAGATGCCAGAAAAAGAAAATGTTGCACCTTGCGGGGTCTATTGCGAAGGTTGTGTTGTGTACAAAGCTTCCGACAATCCACATTTAGCGGAAGCAATCGCTGAAAACATGGATGTCAGGCCTGAGGAGGCCCAGTGTGATGGTTGTAGATCAGAGGATGGGATAATAAGCGTTTTATCGACTGATGAAGTTTGTCCCACTTATGAATGTGTTCAAGATAAGGGGGTAGAGTTTTGTTATGAGTGCGATGATTATCCTTGCGCCAAGCTCTATTCTTGTCAAAATTCGCCGCCGCCTCATAATTCAAAGATAAACAATCTTACTCTGATTGAAAATGAGGGATTGGACTGGTTCTTAGATAATGCGGAAAGGTTGACGGAAATGTATTATAATGGTATCAAAGAACACGGCGGGAGTGCCCTTAAATTAGAAACAGGAGATTGAGGAGTTTTAACAAATATCTTCTTCTTTAAACTCTTCTATTTCTTCTTCTGAATAACCTAGTGAGGAAAGTACTTCTTCCGTATGTTCTCCAAGCTCAGGAGCACCGCTTTCCACTTCTCCACCGGAATCAGACAGTTTTGTAATCACTCCAGGAACCAACGTTTCCATCCCTTTAAAATCAACTTCGACCAGCATATCCCGAGATTTTAACTGTTCATCATCGCTAACCTCTCTAGGTTCGAGAACGGGTCCGCATGGAACGTTTGCTTCTTGAAGTTTTTCCACAACTTCTTCTCTTTTCAAATCAGAAGTCCAATCATCGACAATATCGATTAACTCTTTGTCTTTCTCAAATCTGTCCATAAAGTGAGAATAATTTTCAAACTCGTCTTCTTTACCCATCGCCTCAAAAAGTCTCTCAGCCTGACCTTCCGTAATTGCACATATAGATACTTCCCCATCCTTCGTAGGATGTACTCCATAAAGTGGAAGTATTAAGCCAGGTGGGTATTCGGTAAAGCTCATACCCATCTCGTCTAATTTATCTTTCGAAACCACACTTTCTACTATAGCTCCAAGATTCAGAGAAAAAACCACATCTTGCATCGAAATGTCAACTAATTGTCCTTCCCCTGTTTTTTCTCTTTGATATAAAGCTTCAATAGCACCCATCGCAGCATACACACCAGAGCTAAGATCTGCTATGAACATCTTAGGCTTATTTCCAATCATACCCATTAGTGGAAGTGTTCCCCCTGTAGATTGAGCGATAAGATCGAAAGCAGGACTCCCCTGTTTAGGACCGGTTCGGCCGAAACCGCTGATGCTTACATAGACTAGTTCGGGGTTTTCTTCTTTTAGATCTTCATATCCTAGTCCGTATTTTTCCATAGCTCCTGGACGGAGATTTTCTATTAGGACGTCCGATTCTAGAGCTAATTTTTTTAGAATTTCGGCGCCTTTGTCTTCTTTGAGGTTTAGAGTGATTCCTTTCTTGTCCACGTTTAGTTGGCAAAACATTTGTTCCATTTCCGGATCGATAGCTTGAGTTAGGAGCCGCATAGTGTCTCCGAGTGGAGGTTCTGCTTTTATAACTTCAGCTCCTCTTTTAGCTAGAATAGAACCGCAAGTAGGCCCTGAAATAAAGTGAGAAACATCTAAAACTTTTATACCGTCTAGACTTCCTGACATGATGCCACCAAAAATTAGAAGTTTAGGTTTAAATAAGTATTTCGCAAAACTTCTTTCCACACCAGCAAAATTCGGTTTTATATCTTGGGCAAAACTTTTCTTTAAACATTTTCACCATATTCTTAA
>CAZSNS010000014.1:0-7155 GCA_964608515.1 Hadarchaeota archaeon (SeqCode) | reverse complement strand
CGACGGAAACCGTTTATGGTTTAGCAGCCGACGCCACATCAAATGAAGCCGTTTCAAAGGTTTTTAAAGCAAAATCGAGGTCTCGAGGAAATCCAATATCAGTGGCATTAAATTCCCTATCAATGAGTTATAGAGTTGGAAAACTGACTCAAAATGAAGAAAATATAATTAGAAAACTCTTACCAGGTCCTCTAACTGTAGTGGTTGAGGCTCGGCCTGTTCTTTCTAGTTTGTTGTTTGGAGGGACTGGAAAAGTCGGTATTAGAATTCCAGACCATTCTGTAGTTTTAGAGTTGGTTAGACTATTAGGGGGGCCTATCACTTCTACATCTGCTAATATTTCAGGAGAACCATCTCCTTTAAATGTGAACGAGGCGGTCGAGCAGGTAGGGGATTTTGTCGAGTATGCTCTTGATGTTGGGGTGGTTGAGTTTGGAGAAGCTTCTACTGTAGTTGAGGTTAGTGATTCTGATGTGGAAATTCTTCGTGAGGGCCCTATTTCTAGATTGGATATTTTATCGGTTCTATGATTTTGGTGTGATTATCAGGTTTGGTAATGATAATTAGGGTTTGGATTTGTATAGAATTCTTTTTTAGATATTTGCCGTCTGTTTTACTTTGGAGGTATGGACCGAAGAAAATGTTAAGGAGGGTTTATTATGTGTGAGATGTGTATAAGGATGCCGCCGAATAAGAATTTTTGTTATATGTGCGGATCTGATCTTCAGATGGTGATTCCTAGTGCCTGAGGAGTTAGTTTCTGATTTGCCTATAGAGGATGCTGAGAATCTTTGTGAAGAGAGAGATGGTGATTTCGTGATTAGACGTGGAGAGATTTACGTCGTTTGGGAGAATGATGGCAATACGGTCTCTGAAGAGAATTGGCAAGATCTTTGAACTTTTTTAAATCTCTTTGATTTTTATCTCCGGAACTATTAATTGGGTTGTTCGTGATTTTCAAGGCTGATTGTTATAGGAGAGATTTTATTAATATTTCGTATTAAAAATATCTCGGAATGAAGGGATAAAGTGCCATCGACGATAACTTTACCTATTTATGCAGTTTTTGGATGGTTAGGAACATTACTGTTCCTCTTGTTTCTAATCCTAATGATGAGGCACCGTTTGAACGAGAGTCAGAAAAAAATAGAGAGGGCTATGGAGAACTTAAAAAAATCTGACCCCGAAGTCAGTGAATCAATGCGATATTTAGAAGATGTTTGGGATAACATCGACTCTCTAAGATAAAAACTTATTCCATTCCTTGATTTTTTGTTTTTCTAAAAAGACCAAACCTAATAAATCTAGCATGTAAAGATAGGTAAACAAAGAGGATGACTTATGACTAAAGACCCATTCTTTGACGAATTTAAAAAGATTAGAGAAATGTTTAGAAAAGCAATAGGTGGAGATAATTTCGCATTCGGCGGGAAGAGCCAAGGTATAAGCATCAAACAAGCGGGTGATGAAACTGAGATTGACATTCATGGAGATATTTCCGAAGAAGAAATAGAAAGACTGAAACGGAAATATCCGAATGCTGAGATAAAGGTTAACGGAAATAAGATTGAAGGTTCTGGACCAGTTGAAGTATTAGATGACGAAGGAAAAATGGAGCCGGAAGATTCGGAAGAATTTGGATTGGAAGTAGAGGAAGCTGAAGAAGAACCGTCGCCTCAAGAGCTTGCTTTGAAGAGATTTAAAGAGAAACAGAAAGAAGAGGAAGAAGACTCGGAATGACTTTTCTTATTTTTCCATTATTTAATAACTCAGGTAGTTATAATGGTTGTTTTATTTGATTTAGACGGTACAATCCTCGGAGCTCGAAAGGAGAAAGGGTTGGTAAGGGAGAAGTGTACTCAAAAGCTTGGTTTGCCCGATATAGAGAATGAAGAATATTATGATACTTTGAGAGAAGTTCTTCACAATAAGAAAGTTGACAACCGTGTACCGATTTTTGAAGAAATTTTTGATGATAAAGAACTGGCAAGAGAAATGGCTGAAATTTATCGGGAAAAATCCTTGAAAAATGCTTATATCTATCCGGATGCGAAAGAGGTTTTGAAAAAAATCAGTGTTAAAAAGGGTCTGATTACTAACGGTCCTAAATCGGTTCAGTGGGAAAAGATAAAAGAGTTTGATTTGGAAGATTTTTTTGATTATATTGCTGTTTCTGGAGAAATAGCGAAGTCTAAACCAGACAGCGAAGTTTTCACCCATGTTTTGGAAGAATTAGATTCATCACCCGAAGAGTCGCTATATGTGGGTAATGTTCCGGAGTTAGATGTTCAGGGCGCTAAAAATGCTGGTCTTCTCTCCGTATTGATAAATAGGGGGGATGAGTGTTCTCCTGATGGTATTTTTGAATATGAACCGGATTATGTGATTAAGGATTTGAGAGATCTTATTGAAATAATCAAATTAGAGGATATAAAATAATATTCAAGAGCTTGATAAATAGATTAGAGGTGTTGTATTTGGATTATTATTGTGAAGATTGTGGAAGGGAAATAGATCGTGATGAGCTTGAAGGTTCTAAAAGAATAGTTTGCCCTGAGTGTGGGTCTTACAGCCTGAGAAAGGATGAAGATAAAGAATAATTTTTATTCTTTTGATAGTTCTTCTGCTCGTTTTGTGGCAGCTTCGACTGCTTTTTTGAAAGCTTCTTGAACTTTTTTATCTTCTAGGATTTTAACCCCTTCAATGGTTGTTCCTTTGGGAGAGCAGACCATATCGATAAATTCTTCCAGAGTTTTATCAGATTCCATCGCGAGTTCGGCAGCGCCTTTGACTGTTTGGGCAGCAAGTTTGAAGGCATCTTTTTGAGACATTCCTAGTTCTTCTCCTGCGTCTCTTAGAGCTTGTATAACCATAAAGATGTATGCCGGTCCGCTACCGCTGAGACCTGTGACGGCATTCATCTGAGTTTCTTCGATTTTCACTGTCTTTCCTAGTTCGTTTAGAGTTTTTTCTATGAATTTTTCGTCTTCTTCTGTTGCGTTAGGTGCGATTGTATAGGCTGATGTCATTTCTGTGACTTTTCCTGCCAAGTTTGGCATTACTCTTATGATTCTGGCATTTGTGTGTTTTTGGAGATAGTCTGTTGGTATTCCGGCTGCTAATGAGACTACTAATTTGTCGTTTGAAAGGTTCATTTCCTCTAAGACTTCTCCCACTTTTCCGGGTTTTATCGCGATAAATAAAGTGTCCGATTCTTTTGCAACTTTGTTGTTGTCGGTCGTTGTTTTTATTCCAAGTTTTTCGATTTCTTCTAGCTTTTCTTCCACCGGATCTGCTACTATGATATCATTAGGTTCGATAGTTTCGGATTTTACAAGTCCTTCTATGAAAGAACTGCCTAAGTTTCCACAACCTATGATGCCTAACTTCATTTTTTCCCCTCTTTGATTATGTGTGCGTTAATAAATTTGCTAGCCAAATAATTAAATTGGAAGGTGAAAAACATGAGGGGGTTCAATGTTTGGCAATGTAGCTAATGCTTTCATATTGACTCTACTGGCAGGTTTAGCCACCACTATAGGGGCTGGGGCTGGTTATTTTTTGAGGAAGCCGAATTTTTCGTATTTGTCTGTTTTGTTGGGTTTTTCAGCTGGTGTGATGATTTATGTTTCTTTTATGGAGTTGCTTCGTACGTCTATTTTGGAGATTGGTTTTTTACGAGCTAATATTGGGTTTTTTGCGGGGATTGGCGTGATTTATCTTCTTGACAAAGTTTTACCTCACGCTCATATAGATACAAAACCTGACAAATTTCACGAGGATGAGTTTGAAAATGAGCGGTTGATGAATGCTGGTGTTTTGACTGCTTTGGGGCTTGCTCTTCATAATTTTCCGGAGGGTATGGCTGTTTTTGCGGTTTCTTTAGAGTCTTTATCTTTGGGTTTGCCGATTGCTATAGCGATAGCTGTTCATAATATTCCGGAAGGGATTGCGGTTTCTGTGCCGATTTTTTACGCTACTGGCGATAGTAAAAAAGCGTTTTTTTACTCTTTTTTCTCAGGGATAGCAGAACCGGTGGGGGCGGTTATAGGTTTTCTATTATTGTTACCATTTCTCACAACTATGGTTTTGCACTTAACTTTAGCAATTGTAGCGGGTATTATGATTTTCATTAGTTTCGACGAACTTTTACCTATCTCAAAAGATTATGGAAACGAACACTTATCCACACTAGGATTGTTTAGCGGAATGCTCGTAATGATGATCAGCCTAGTTTTACTAGCCTAGAAACTTTTCTAAAAATCCCCATAATGAAAAGTGATTAATCTTTCTTGATGCTCGATATTGTCAATTTTTTGAACATCTTCCGATTCCAACTCCCAGTCCAAAACTGCAAAATTTTCCCTGATATGCCCTTCAACACCAGAACGAGGTATCGGAACCACTCCCTTTTGAATCTCCCAACGCAAAACAATTTGCGAAGGCCTCCTATCGTATTTATCACACAATTCCTGAATCAAATCATTATCAAAAAACTTAGCACGAGCCACAGGAGCATAAGCCTCCAAAACAACATCATTACTCTTACAAAACTCCAACAAATCCTCTTGATACAACCATGGATGAAACTCAACCTGATTCACAGTAATCGGAACACTAGAAACAGACAAAGCCTCCTCCAACTGTTCAATCGTAAAATTACTCACACCAACACTCCTAACCCTACTATCATCCACCAACTCCGCCAAAGCATCCAAAGTCTCACCAATAGGAATTTCCTCATTAGGCCAATGAATCAGATAAAGATCCAGATAGTCGGTTCTAAGCCTTTCCAGACTCTTTTTACAAGCTTTGAAAACATCTTCGTAGTGGAGGTTTGTGGGCCAGACTTTTGAGGTGAGGAATAGGTTTTTTCTGTTGTATTGTTCTATTATTTCTCCGATTTCTGATTCGTTATGGTATTCTTCGGCTGTGTCTATGTGGTTGTATCCTATTTCGAGTGCTGTGTTTACTGCTTCTTTGCAAGTGTTTTCTTTTAGTTCGAAGGTTCCGAACCCTATTTGTGGTATTTCGTTTCCGTCTTTTAGTTCGAAAGTTTGAACTTGTTCAACCATCTTATTCCCCTCTCGTATTAATTCGTTGAATAATTTGTTAAAATTTGGACTTGAGAAGTTTCAGGAAAGATTTTTTTGGAGCTAGATTATGTGTTGGTAGAAATTGTGGGTTGTATGGAGGAGTCTGGGTAAGAGCCTAATGTATATGATTACCTCTTTGGGGTTTGCTCTTCCGGACTCCTCCTATTATGATTATATTTTGAATGAGATATATCACTTTCTGTTATATTCTCAACTTGGAGAAATACCAAATTGTTGAAGGATTTTATTTTTCCGAAATCTAATTATTCCAAAACCAAGATAACAAAAAAATGATAATTATGGGAGAAGTTTTCAAACCTGGACAATCGAAAAGAGAAAAAATAGAAAAACTATCAAAAGAACTACAAATTTCCGAAAAAGAAGCTAAAAAGATTCTAGAAAAGAGAAAATTATCAGACGATTTAGATAAAAGGGATTTAGAAGACATCCTAAAGTAATAGGTAGTAACTAGACTCTCGGTCATTTGAGGATTTATCCGTTTTTCAAGCCGGTAATGTTTTCCACGTTTACTATTTTCAACACTAGATTTCTATCTTCTTCCATAATCTTTTCCAACGGGTCGTCAGGCGAATAACCTATAGCTTTCATTATATTCCTAGATAGGTCCCTTTCCTCAATCATGTCCGCAAATCCTTTCCTCACCCTGTTTTTTTCTTCCTCGTCTTCAACTATTTTCAACCGTCCGGATAGTGTAACGAACTTGTAATTGGACAAATCAGGTTCGTATTCTTCTATTTCAACGGTCACTTTTGGATTATTTTTGATATATTCGAGTTTTTCACCGTATTTTGTGGCTAGAAAGTAAATGAATTCCCCGTCGAAGTAATAGATGAAAGGTTTTATTTTCGGATAGTCATCACCCATGAAAGAAATTCTGGACATGACATTATCTTTTATAAGGTCGTCGTATTCGTCCTTAATCATCTGAGGGATTTTTTCAGGTTCCATACATAAAAACCAATCAGGACCATACTAATAAACACTCCCACAGAATACTACGGATTGTAACATCTAATTTAGGAAGGTGTGATTTTGAAAGAGTATAAGGGTTTTTTCTTGGTTTTGATTGCGATATTTCTTTTCAGTATTATTGAGGTACTGACGAAACTCATCGGTTCGACATATCCAAAAATCACACCGATGGTTTTAGCTTTCGTAAGGTTTGGAATCGGAACTTTAACGATTGGAATCATCCTCTCCGTCTTGAGGATTTGTAAAAACGAACCAATACCAGTTGGCAGAATTTCTGAAAACTGGAAAGGATTAACACTGTTTGGAATTTTAGGTATTACAGGCACTTTCATTCTTTTTCACAAGGGTGTAGCGTTAGCTCATGCTTCTAGTTCAGCTGTTATTTTCAGCATAAATCCTGTCTTCGTAACAGTCATCGCTTCATTAAGGGGAAGTAAAGAGATAGGGAGAACTACAGTGATAAGCATAATAATTGCAATAATAGGTTTGACTCTCGTAGGGATGTCTTTTATTGGTTTTCCCCAAAGCGGGGAAGTTTGGGGTTTTGTCCTAGGGAATCTTCTCATGGTTTTTTCTGCTCTGCTCTGGGCAGTAGTTTATACTTTGAAAGGTAAGGGATACGTAGACAAATTAGGAATTTATGGTTCATCACTCACACCGTTGATAGGTTTCGGTATAGGATCTCTCTCCTTCTTGGCAATTGCCACGGTTTTCGAGGACTTGTATATCTTATTTGGTTTACCATTCCGTGCTTGGATTTATCTGATCTTGTTAGGAGCAGTGACGACAGGGATTGGACATTGGGTGTTTTTCAGAGGGTTAAAAATTATGAAAAAAGGAGAGGTTCCGACTGGAGTAACTCCTTTTTATATAAAACCGGGAATTGCGACGTTTCTTAGCTGGATAATTTTGCAAGAAAAACTAGTACTCCAACCAGTATTCATAATAGGAACGATACTAACAATAACAGCAATCATAACAGCACAAGTAAAAAAATAAACTTCGGCAAATTTTAAACATTCAACAATAAAAAATCAGTTGCGCCTCGGTGGCTCAGTGGTAGAGC
>CAZSNS010000013.1:23823-40035 GCA_964608515.1 Hadarchaeota archaeon (SeqCode) | reverse complement strand
CAACTAGAGGTATCGATGTGGATGTAGATTCTAGAAATATTATGGGAGTTAGAGTTCCAGTTGTAGAATCAGAAGATGTGGAAAGAAAAATCACAGAACGAGGTTATAGTTTTCAACAAACTTCTCCCAAAATAGATGAAGCTTCCGAAAAATTTGAAGAAGCTCTCCAAGCAATTTTGGAACTTGCCGAAGCCGAGGAGATTGTAAAATTATTGGCTCAAGAGATCGAAAAAACGAAAAGACGTGTCAACTCCCTTGAACATGTCTTGATTCCTAGACTGGAAGATAGTAAGGAATATATCGAAATGCGTCTAGAAGAGCAAGAAAGAGAAGATAAGTTCCGTCTGAAAAGAGTGAAAGAGAAAATAGAGCAAAAAGAGAAGGAAAAGGCGGAGTAATCTCGTAGGTAAACTTCTTTTTGATTGGTTTGGATAACTTTATTTGAACACTATGAAGGATGAAGATTTTCTGAAAAAGCAGATTCAAAACCTTAACAAGCATTTGCCGGAGGGGAGAGTATCTCTCGAGAATCTTCTCAAAAAAGACAAACCTCAGGTTGAAAATAGGGACGGTTCAAAACATCGATTTAAAAAGAAAGAGTTAGAGTATCTTTCAGAATTATTACCTGAAGAAAAACACTCAAGATTAAGACTCCCTATTATAATAAGGATATCTCCTCAGCTCGGAAGAGGAGCTAGCAAAATCAGCGGCAAAATAGAACAAGAAATAATGAGAAAAATACTAGAAAAAGACGAAGAAGAAAACAAAGACGAACTAGTGCTATACCGTCCGGAAATAAGAACTATAAGAAAAAAATTACCCACCACAACCCAATACGCTTTCATGATCTCAACACAGAAAGGGAGCAAACATGGCAGAACTCGAAGACGCAGATGAAAACGAAAAAAGAATAATCCTCTACTTTCTAGGAACCTCCTTGAGCTATGTAGCACTAGTCGGAGGACTACTCGTTTTCATACTACTCATAATAAATATAAGCAGACAAACACTAGCAGGAGCCTTCTCAGCATATCTAAGCTTCAGTCTAGCAATCCTATCAACCTATTTACATCGACCGTTACAAAAATTCGGATTAAGGAAGATTTTTCTCGGAGGAAGTTGTTTTTTCCTCTTGATATCAATACTACTCTTCCTCAACACATTTTCAATAATTTAAAAAAGGCGTTCGGAACTCAAGATCTACATCATCTATATCAGTAGAGCCAGGGTCGTCATCACGCAAATAAGAATAAGAGTGCACATGATAAAAATTATTTCCAATTAAAAAAATACTAATCTACGAAAAAACATTAAATAATATATATAGGTGGAAATTTGAGCACTAAGCTGAAAAACAAAGAGTGGTTAGAACAAGTTAAACAAGCACTTCTCAAAGAAGGTTTCAAATTCACTCCTTTTCAAGACATTCAAGAAGACCAAACATTCGGTTTAGTAAAAGACCTCGAAGATGAAAAACAAATACATGTAAGAGGTTTCAAAGATGGACATTTAGAATCCGAAATCGAGATTTCTCGTTACTTCCTAGAACATCCGCACACGAGCAGACCTGCTGCAGAAGAATTGGAAAAGATTTTAGATAAGCATAGGATTCCTTACGAAGAAGAAAAACACTTAAAAAATCCTGGAGAAACGGGTACGGAATTACCTTCGACTCTGACCGATTGGAGATCTGAAATCCATCCTAAGCGGTATAAAAGTATAGGAGGGGTTTCAATAATCACTGGTATTTTATCAATAGCCCTCAGTGCTTACCTTTTCGGGATAACAATCAAGGGTATAACAATGCCTGATAGTTCTATACCCATCTTTCAAGTAGGCGTTGGAATATTCCTAATCACAATCGGAATAGGAATTTTATATTTCTCAAATATAATTGACAAAGCTCTTGAAGGAGAATTAGAACCCCCAAAGCCAGAGGAGAATTAACAATCTCTTCTAATCTGAGATAATTTTGCTCTCAATATCGGTAATATTTTCTCGTTTCTCTTTATGCTCTTCTAAAAATTCTTTCAAAAGTTGGAAAGCTCTCTGCTTACATTCACCACATGTCATCTCGCCAGACTTACAAGACTCCCGAACGTCAAACAACTCATCGTCGTCCGTCAGCAAATGATAAACATAAAAACTGTAAATCATGCACTCGTCAGGCTTTCCGCCCTTCTCCTTTTGTTCTTCTATAGTGTGTCTTCCACCAGTCACTGCATTATCAATCTTTTCACTAACATCATCAACCGAATCGGTAAGAAAAATTGCACTTTTCGGATTACTACTAGACATCTTATCTCCAGTAAGGCCAGGAATTAGTCGGCTATAAGTCGAAGAAGGAGGAATAAAATCGTACTTACTTTCGAATCTACTAGCAACATCTCGAGATAATCTAATATGGGGATCTTGATCAATTCCGACAGGTACGACGGTGGGAGTAGGTCCTTCAAACTCTTCTAATTGGGGTCGGAGAATATCTGAGACATCAATCATAGGGTAAAAAATTTGAGATGCGCTCGTATCGCTCTCATAACCATAAATCGCTTTCAGTTCGCTAAAGTTCACCTTTTTCCCTAAGGTATACGCCAATCTTTGAACGGCCTCACTTTGAGACTGAAAATACACATGACACTTATCGAGATCTAACCCCAAAGCCTGATAATTAGTTAAATATTCCTCGTTAGCAAATTCACGAGCCTCTTCCAAGGAAAAATCTCGAGCTATGTGAGATTCCAAATCAGCCACACAGAGATAAATCTCAGCTCCATGTTCTAAATACCAAATCAATTGATCGACAACGAGTTTATGACCTAGATGCATTTTTCCGCTAGGCATCAGTCCAGTCATAACCACGTAATTTTTGTCTTTCTTAATAGCTTCCAATATTCTATCAAAATCCCGATGTCCGAAAATAATGTCTCGTCTCATTAAATGGGTCGGGTCAGGGATTTCGGGAAGTATTTCTTCGAATGAGTCTATTCCGAATTTTTCCATTAGTTGGGAATAATTTTCAGGTGCTGCATCGCTCCAAGGATTTACTTGTTCAGCCATCTAACCACCTTGATTAATACTAATCTTTTCACAACATATCCGTTTGAAATTAAGTACTTAATAATTGAGGTTTTTTAGAGTTTTTCTCGACTTAGTGAATAGTAAGTTACATCTCCCTCGTCGTCCACTATTCCGAAAATCATTTTCTTCCTAACTCCATGAGCCAAACGGACCGCCCTAGCTATTTCTTGCGGTGTTAATTCAGTATTTTCCGAGATTGCATGAACTAAATATGGAGAATGACTTGAACCTGGAGTCTCCCCTCTCTCGTAAACCCTGAAATGGGAGCCATATTTCAACCCAGTCTTGACCACCAGTCCTCTTGATCTAAGATCTTTGTAAACTCTATATTTCAACATGATAGATGAGTCTTCTTCCGCTAAATCTGAAGACAATTCTTCAAAACTAAGCTCCTCATTATTCTCTTCATCCACCACCCTTAATCGTTCATCTTCAACCAAATACAAAGCCTCCACAGGTGCCAATTGCAAACGGCCGCCGGTTAGGGGTTTTCCTGTGGCTCCGTGTTGGTGTATTTTGTTTGCTTCTTTTTCGTCGGATACGATTATTCTTTCTTTATGATATCGGGCTTCGGGTATTTCTTCTGACATTGGTTTCAAGGTAAGCTCTTTTCTAAAACTGTTAAAAATTTCGAATTTGACTTTTTGAGTATAATTTTCATGTATGTGGAACAAATATATCGTGTAAGTATGATGAGTGATTATTTTCAAGGGAAAGACGGGGAGATTTTTTACCAATTTAGAAATGGTGACCATATGATATTGTACCTACACGGATTTATGGGGAATATTACTATTTTTAAAAACCAGAGAAAATTTCTTTCCAAGCGTGGTTTCGGCGAGATAGTTCCGGATTTGCGTGGAAGCGGAAAATCGTTCAAACCTAACAATAAAGAGAGTTTTCGATTGGGAAAGTTTGTGTCTGACATAGAACAATTGTTAGACCATAAAGAGATAGAAAATTTTTCGATTATAGCACATTCTATGGGAACTCTCATAGCACAAGCACTGGCTGCTAAAAATCCGAAAAGTGTGAAAAAATTAATTTTAATTTCTTCTTTTTTCAGTATCAGAGAAGCTTGGAGTTGGCGTTACAAATTACTCACTTCTCTAAGACCTCTAATTAAGAATTCGAAGCAAATAATAGAAAAATTTACAAAAGGAGATTCTAGCGAAAAATATCAACCAAATATGGGAGAGGAACGTAGTTTTTTCGAAGAAACAAAACAAACAATTCTTCATTTTCGCTATTTTGGAATGACCCCTTTATTGCTAGCTAATGCCCTTTCCGAGTGGGATACCAGAGAGTTAGCGCAAAGGATTTTAGTTCCTACTTTATTGGTTCATGGAGAGAATGATTTTGTAATTCCTCAAAGATCCGCTAAAAAACTACACGAATTGATTCCTAATTCGAAAATTGAGGTTTTGAAAGGAGACCATGTTTTGCAGGTTAAAAACAGTGGAGAGGTAAATTCGAAGATTGGTGATTTTATTGAAAGGAATGTATTAGTAAATTAAGTTTTTGGATTATTTTCAGGGTTTTTCGCAATATACTTGAAACATTACCTTTATATAGCAAAATTTTTTAAGTAATTGTTGAAGACATCATCGACAATCGTTAAACTTTATTCTTAAATACCGGGAGGCGGTCGAGACGATGGCGAAAAACAAGGCTGAGAAAATATTCTTCTGTGATGTCTCACCTCCAACCAAGTCAGTGTGACCGCCTTCCGGCTTCCCCAACTATACTACTTTTCGTGACAAATAAAACCTGATACTTCAAGCAAGCAGAATCTATCTCATTCAAATTCTCAATCCAATGAAAGTAGTGGTGGGGCCACCCGGATTTGAACCGGGGGTTGCAGGTTTCTTCGGAGCAGCGCTCCAGCAGGTCATCATCTTGACCATCAGCAGACCTGCAAATTATTCCGCTGGAGCCTGCCGTGCTAAGCCTAACTACACCACGGCCCCTGTTCTTCTCTTGAGTGAGTTTTAATAATAAATTTTGTCGGGTTTTTGTTTGGTGGTTAGTTTTTTAGATTAGTGTTTTTCAATTTTTGTTTGGTGAGAGATGTTTGTCTGGGTATGTTGAGTCTATTTCTAGGAATGTTCTTTTTTGGTTGGGTTTAGTGTTATTTATTTTCGGTGTGTTTTTTGGTGAGTTTTTTGAAAATTTTCCGTTTCCGAGTTTTGTGTTTCCTGTAGTTGGTTTTGTTTTGATTATTGTGGGGATATTCTATCGGCTGGTGAAATTGTTTAAGGAATCTAAAAAGTGAGTTTTTATCTGTTCTAGATTACTCCCGTGTTGAGCAATATTAGAATTGCGACAATCAACCCGTAAATTGCCTGGGTTTGAGGCATTACTGCAAAGAGGAGTGCTTTTCCGAAAAACCCTGAGTGTTCTTTCGTTCCTTCCGCCGATCCTTGGGTTGCTATACCGGCTCCTATCCCAGATCCTAGCATTGCCAGGCAGGCTAGGCCGGCTCCGACGAGTGCTAATGCTGTGCTTGCTGCTACCATTTTGTCATCAAATTTTGTGTTTACGCCATTCTATTTAAAATTATAGGCCATGTGCTGAGTTTTAAGGACAGATTCTTTTACCTGAAGTTCGAATGGAAAAGTGATGGCTCAGATAAGTGTTCAGGTTGAATCCGTTTCGGGTGAAAGGTCGGAAGAAATTAAAAAATTTTCTTCGTCAGATATTCAATTATCGACTGATTTAAACGTTCTCGAACTACAATCAAACGACGACGGTTCTCTAAACGCCCCTTTCATAATGGAGATAAAATATAACCCGCCAGTCGGCCGTATCACTCTGAAGGGTAAAGCCATAATAAATGGTGACGAAAACGAACTTCGTAAAATTAAAGAGAAAAATCAAAATAATGAAACTCCGCCAGAAGAGTTAGTTAGAAAGATTATAAAACAAAATTTGGTGGAAGCCGCTATCTTATCAAAAACACTAGATATTCCTTCTCCAATACCTCTACCTCAGTCTTTGAAAAAGAATAGTAAAAACTAGTGATCTTTAATCATAAGATTCGCCGCTTCTTGTATGTTGGACACTTCTTTGATTTCCAAACCCCATCCTCGATTTTCAGAATATTTGTTCAAATCAACTTCATAAGGTTCATAAGAAACATAGGTGAAGGGACCGACCTGTTTTTTAACTTCTCTATAGCTTATTATCGTCGACTGTCCTTCCGGAACTAAAAACAAATCCTTCCCGGCATCTGCAGCCGCTCTTGACTTAGGAATTATTCCACCTACTTTTCGGATAGTACCGTCAGCTCGAATCTCACCCGTTATAACTACGTTATCTTTCACTTGTTTATTTTCCAGGGCAGCTAAAGTTATCATAGTCATGGCACCGCCCGCACTAGGACCGCCAACTATCTGAGCCTCCCCAGCTTCTAAAGTAAATTTAACGTCGATAGAATTCGGATTAACACCTGCAACACTTGACGCTACTTCCACAGAAGTATTAGCTGAGTATTGTAAGTCAATCTGAATCTGAGGATCAATCGAGTAATAAACTTCTCCGCTTCCCGGTTCAAGTCTGACCGATAAATCGGCCAAGACACCTCTACCTTGAGAATCAACCGCCACTATATTAGTATTGAGCTCTCTATTCTCATTCAATGGTGATTTTTCTTCAAAAAGAGTAGAATTTTGAAAGGCAAAATAAACTCCAATTCCAAAAACAGCTCCAGTAAAAAACATTACTACGAGTAATAGAGATAGAGTAGATTTTTCAATTCCCACAATATTTTTGTCCTTTCTACTCATCAAGAGACCACACACATTTGGTTATACAACGGGCCCGGAGGGATTTGAACCCTCGACTTGCTGGTATCCCCTCCTCTTTGAGGAACCGAAGCCAGCCGCTCTCTCCGGACTGAGCTACGGGCCCATCTTCGATTGTTTTATACCCTGTTATTATCTTTCAACCTTTTCATTTTTTAGCGAAAAGCTTTTCTATTTATTAACAAAGTTTTTAGTAAGGGGTAGTTTGAAAGCGATACTTGCGATTTGTGACGGTTTAGGCGGAAGATCTACCGATTATGATGGTCAAACTTGTCTCGAGGCTGCGAAAACTCCAAACCTTGACGAATTGACCAGCGAAGGAAAGATAGGATTGTTGGACCCTGTAGCGCCAGGAGTGAGGCCTGGAAGTGATACTTCTCATTTGTCTATTTTCGGCTATGATCCGGATGAGTATTATACTGGAAGGGGAGTTTACGAGGCTTTTGGTATCGATATGAATGTTGAGCCTAATGATGTTTGTTTCAGAACTAATTTTGGAACTGTTGATGATGATTTCGTGCTTCAGGACAGAAGAGCTGGAAGAATTAATGAAGGTCAAGATGAACTTGAGGACGCTCTTCAATCTTTAGAATCCTCAAAATCGGGAGTGGAAGTAGATTTTAAGGCGAGCACCGAGCATAGAGGGGCATTGGTTTTACGAGGGAAGAACTTATCAGGACGTTTAACTGATGTCGATCCTCACGAAACCGGGGTAAAAGTACCGGAAGCAAAACCTTTGGATGATACAGAAGAAGCAAAAAGAACCGCTGACATCTTGAATGAATTAGTAAAGCAAGCTCATGAAATTTTGAAAAACGTTTCTCTAAATGATAAGAGAAAAGAAGAAGGAAAACTTCCTGCGAATGTTTTGATTCCCCGAGGGGCGGCTATTTATCCGGACCTTCCTACGTTAGAAGAGCGTTATGGCGTCGGTGGGATAATGATTGGCGCGGGTGCACTTTATATCGGAGTTGCTAGAGCTTTAGGTCTAGAATTTAAAAAAGCAGAAGGGGTTACCGGAGGAGCAGATTCGCCTATTATAAACAAAGCGAAACTGGCTGTGGAAGAATTGAAAAAAGGAGAAAAATTCGCCTTTGTACATATGAAAGGTGCCGATTCTTGCGCTCACGATCACGACGCAGAAGCTAAAATTTCCTATATCGAAAAAGTGGACGATGTAATAGGATACTTCCTAGACCACATGGACTGGAGCGAAACCCATCTAGCATTTTCCGGAGACCATACCACACCAGTCAAGTACGGCGACCACACTTCCGACCCAGTCCCACTAACGATTAGCGGGCCCAATATTGTGAAGGATGATGTGAAAAAATATAGTGAAAAAGCAGCCTATAAGGGTGGAATAGGTAGAATTAGCGGTCGTGTAGTTCCGATCCTTTTCGGATATAGTAACTGGCTTAAAAAATATGGAGACTAGCCCTTATCTTGAAAAATTGAAGGGTTTAGATGAAGGATGTAGTTGTAGTCGGGGGAGGACCAGCCGGGTCCTGTGCAGCAAACTATGCTGGAAAGGAGAAAGACGTATTATTACTCGAAAGAAGAGAAAAACCTCACTCAGCCTGTGCTGGAGGACTAACCAGCGTTATGGTTGAGAGAATAAAACCGGACCTCCCGCAAAAAGCTATTCAAGACAAAATTAAGAAAGCAAAATTACATCTTAGAGATAATACTTTTGAAGTGAAGGCTAAGGATGCCGGGCTAGATTACTTTCTCTCCGTTTTAGATAGAGAAAAGTTCGACCAAACTTTACTAAAAAATGCAGAAAAAAATTCAGAAGTTCTTTTAGAAACTCCAGCCACTGGGCTTGAAAAGAAGGACGAGTATTGGGAAGTAAAAACACCATTTGAAAATTTTGAAACTGAAACTGTAATCCTCACAGACGGAGGGCCTTCAAAGTTAGCTAGAGAAGCCGGTTTGGACACTAGGTTAGATGCTTACGATATTTCAAGCTGTGTAATTGATATTGTAGAGGAAAGTTTCGACTTTATCGAGTTATTCATTAAAGAAAAATTTGTAGACATAGGTTATGCCGGAATACTCCCAGCTGGAGAGGTCGCGAAGGTTGGAGTTTGTGAAGAATATTTGCAAGGAAATAATTTAGAAGAGCGAGTAGGCAAATTCAAAAAAGAACAAGGGATAGATGGAAAGGTAAGAGAAAGAGTTCACGGAATGATCCCTAGCAAAACTCCTCTCAAAAGTCTAATTCCACAGAAAAATCTAGCTTTGGCAGGAGATGCCGCCAGACTTTGTAGACCTTTTGTCGGGGCCGGTATAGATACAGCGATAGCATCTGGTAGAGCCCTTGGGAAAACGATAGCTTCAGATCAACCTTTAGAAAAATATGAAGAAAAGATTTCAAAAATAAAAGAGGAGGTAGAGTGGTTTTACTCATTAAAAGACAGAATATATGAAAAGAAAACAAAAATAGAAGATTTGTTCCCTCTTCTATCAAAAACCTTCACAAAACATTATGATGACGTAATATCCTGAAAACTGGAATTGAAACTTCATCAGATTTAGATTTCTAAACACTACTTGCTTTTCTTAAGATTTTTGTTACCCTGGATTAAGAGTTGAATTTGATGTCAATTTTAATGAGTGTATCTAACTAAATAGTGAGAAAGAAGACAACGGTGAAATCATATGTTCGAAAATGCCGAGAAAGCTGCAGAGAAGATTCTTGAACATGAAAATGATTCTATTACTCTTGTTTCGCATATGGATGCTGATGGTATTTCTGCTGGGGCTTTATTGTCAGAGGCTTTAGATCGGGTTGAGATTAGACATCAGGTTAAATTTGTGCGGATGTTGTATCCTGAAGTTGTTGAAGATTTGAATATTGGTGAACTTACTATATTTACCGATTTGGGTAGTTCTCAATTAGAGAACTTGAAATCAAAGTTCGGAGGTAGCGATACTATAGTAGCGGATCATCATGACTTTGAATCAGAAGATGGATGGTCAAATCTTATTCATTTTAACGCTCATTTAGAAGATTTAGATGGAGTTAGCGAAATTAGTGGTTCCGGCATGGCTTATCTTATTGCTAAGGCGTTGGATTCTGAAAATAAGGATCTTTCCAGATTAGGTTTGATCGGTGCGATTGGGGATGTTCAAAATGCTTGGGGTGAATTGAAGGGTTTTAACAGGGAGATAGCTAAGGATGGGATTGAAGCTGGGGAAGTGAAAAAGGAGAAGGATTTACTTCTTTATGGTCGTCATACGAGACCTGTTTTTAGGGCTTTGAAGAATTTGTCAGATCCTCCGATTCCTGGTGTGAGTAATTCGATTGAGGGTTCGGTTAGTTTGTTGAAGGATATTGATATTCCTTATCAGACTGAAGATGGTTATCGTAGACCTGTCGATTTATCGGAGGATGAGAAGCGTAGGTTGGCTAGTGAGTTGATTACTAGAGCTATTTCGGAAGTTCCTGAAGAATTGGTTGATTATGTGCCGGGTTTGATAATTGGCGAGGTTTATACTTTGCTGGATGAAGATGAGGAATCTGTTTTGAGAGGAGCGGACGAGTTTTCTACTTGTATTAATTCTACAGCCAGACATGAACAACCTTTGATCGGATTGGAAGTGGCGAAAGGAGATAGGGATGTTTATTATCGTCAAATGTTGAAACTTCTCAAGTATCATCGAAAATGTATAGCTGAAGGTATGAGTCACATTAGAGAAAAAGGGATTAACGAAGGTCCTGAAGGTTATTTACAATATTTTGACGCGTCTGATGTATTGCGAGAAACTTTTATTGGGACGGTAGCTGGATTGACGCTGGGGCATGAAAAAGCTGACCCTTTTAAGCCGATGGTTGGAGTCGTTAAGCACGACGGAGTCGCTAAAATTTCTGCTAGGTGTTCTAAACTTTTGTTTTTGAAGGGGTTGGATCTTGGGCAGGCGATTAGAAATGCAGCTGAGGCGGTGGATGGAGAAGGTGGGGGTCATGCTGTTGCTTGTGGAGCTCAAATCGGTGAAGATAAAGTTGATGAATTTTTAGAGACTTTCGAATCCCAAATTTTGGAAGAACTTTGAATTTTGTCGATTTTAAATATCAAAATAGATATTTTCGACAATTTTTGTCTACATTGTTCTATCCTTGTGAAAATCGGCATGAAGCTTAAAAACAAGGAGGGAACTCAACAAAAGATTTAAATAGAAAGTAAAACAAATTATTAATTGAGATGTTTTTTATTCTCCGACAATTTTTGTCAAATTAGTCATATTTTTATCGCTCGTCGGGGAGAAAAACCTCTAAAATTAGAGATTTTAGAATACGACATCCTTAAAGCAAAGAAAAAATGGGAAACGCTTCGTGCTCATCAATCAGATGGGAGATTCACAATATTTCTTGTAGTCTCTGCTCCTTTCTTTTACTCCACTGTCTAATCTTATCCTCGATATAATCTAGTACCTTTTTACATTCCTCATCCTCATTAATCTCCTTAAAACGACGAGATAAAGTCCTATGAGATACATCCACCGCATCAGCAAGATCCTTCTTGCGTGGCCTGTTATCATCCACTCTTTCAGCCGCTATTCTTATAGCTAAGGCTGAGAAGCTTCGTTTTTGGGAATCGCTCAGACCTTTTCCTAGACCGACTAATATTCTGTAGATTAGTGAAGCTGCGCTTCTCGCGTCTTCGGATAGTTCGAATTCTTCCTGTAATTCTTCTATTTCTGGTTCCCGGTAAAGGATTTTTCTTGCCTTTTCTCTTTTTTCTTCCGTCTGTCGGCGTTCTTCGGAGGACATTTATTTTCCATCTCCTTATCTGTATTTATTTTGATATGGGTATTTGGTTTTTTGTTTTTTGTGCAAATTTTCAGTTTTGAATATTATGAATAATCTTCATAAAATGAATCGTGTTTTATTTTTGGAATTTTTTGGTCTTTTCAAATTATGTAATTTTTATTAAAATTGTTTAATTTTATTTTGCCTGCCCATGTTCTTTAACATGTGCCTTCACAGGGGAAAGGATAAAATATCGTTTAGAAAAGCTTTTCTTAAGGAGGTGTTGTAATGTCTAAGAATATTATTTCGAAGAATGATAAAGTCGAAGATTTTTCGCTTAACGATCAAGATGGTGAAGAATTTTCCTTGTCGGAATTTGATAATGAAAAAGTCTTGTTATCCTTCCATCCTTTATCTTGGACCAGTATTTGTAGGAAACAAATGTTATCATTAGAAGAAAATTATGAAAATCTAAAAGAGCTAAACACGACTCCTGTCGGAATTAGCATAGACGCCGCTCCAACAAAAAAGGCATGGGCGGAAGATATGGGATTAAAAAATCTTAGAATACTGTCAGACTTTTGGCCGCATGGAGAAGTTGCTGAAATGTATGGAATATTTAGGGAGGATGACGGTTTTTCAGAAAGGGCAAATATTTTAGTTGGCGAAGATAAGAAGGTGATTTTTTCGAAGGTTTACGATATGACAGTTGTTCCGGATATTGGAGAAATCATTGAGGTGCTTCAAGAATAATTGAAAATTTTTCAATGAATTTCTGGAAAGTTCCCCTACTTTATTTTTGAGCAAATGTTGATAAAGTCATTTATAGTAGTTTTTTGAAGGAGGGAAGTTTTAGAGAATCTAATGATTCTAAATATTCAATTCTTGCTTAAGTGGTATTTTGGATTTTCTGAAGTGAAGAATTATGAAGGTTCATTTACTGAGTGGACTGCTTATCCTGATAATCCGACTGTTATCGGTCCGGACCCTTATTGAATGAGATGGGTTGATCTTTTGGAGATCTTGTGATAAGAAATGTTGTTCGAACGTGTTGAAAGTGAGGGAATAGCTCACTATTCCTATATAATTGGGGATAAAGGAAAGGCTGCAGTTATTGATCCCCGGAGAGATTGTGAGATTTATTTAGATAAAGCATCAAAAAAAGGGTTCAATATTTCTCATATTTTAGAAACTCATAGAAACGAAGATTATATCATAGGATCATTAGAACTAGCTGAACGGACCGACGCCAAGATATGGCATAGTGATTCCCAATTCGATTATAAATATGGTGACGAAATTCAAGACGGACAAACTTGGAAAATTGGAAGGCTAAAACTAGAAGCCATTCACACCCCCGGCCATACCCCTGGACATATGAGTTTTTTATTGTACGATTATGATGGAGAACCTTGGATGGTTTTTACCGGAGACACACTTTTCGCCGGTGATGTTGGAAGAGTCGACCTGTTAGGCATTGATAAAGCAGAAGAGATGGCTGAAAGACTCTTCGATAGTCTGTTCAATAAGTTGTTGCCTTTAGGTGACGAGATTATCGTATGTCCGGCACATGGAGCCGGTTCCGTTTGTGCTGCTTCTATCACTGAAAGAATTTGGACGACTATCGGAATAGAGCGGAAAAGAAACCCAAAATTAGAATATAAAGAAAAAGACGAGTTCGTGGAAAATGTTACTGAAAAACTAGAGCGACCGCCCTATTTCAGACAAATGGAGAAATTGAACGTGGAAGGCCCTCCGATTCTGGGTAGTTTGCCTGTTCCCAGTCCTCTTTCTCCTGAAGAGTTTGAAGAGGGGATGGAAAATTGTCAGGTTTTGGATACTAGGATGGAGCTTTGTTTTAATTCTGGTCATATCCCGGGGTCTTTGTCGATTTGGTTGGACGGTGTTCCGAATTTTGCGGGATGGTTTTTGTCTTATGATGAGCCTATTCTTTTGGTTAATGAGGGTAATAATCCGACTCAGGTTGTTAGATATTTGGTAAGGTTGGGTTTTGATGATTTTGCGGGGTATTTGTCCGAGGATATGTTAGGGTGGCATATGGCTGGAAAACGTAGTGAGTCGATTGATACTGTTACGGTGCAAGAGATGTGTAATTTGCTTGACGAAGGGGAGACTGGTTGGATTCTCGATGTGAGAAGTGAAGACGAAGTTAGAGAAGCTGAAATTGTTGGTGCAAATCATATTCACGTAACGCAATTATTAGAAAATTTAGACAGGATACCGGAAGACAAGAATATTTACATATTTTGTGGAAGCGGGCTCAGATCGACGATAGCTGCAAGTATTCTAAAGAGAAGAGGTTGGGAAAATGTGACTATAATATTGGGAGGGGTAAAAGGTTGGAATTCTACCACTTGTCCGATCAAATAATCACAATAACGGGTGTTGGGAGGTGAAAATATTACGACAAAAATTTTAATCACTTATTATTCAGCCTATGGTCACGTTTTTAAGCTTGCTAAGGCAGTCAGAGACGGAGCGGAATCTTTGCAAGATGTTGAAACTCGCTTGAGAAAGGTTCCAGAAATTGACGAAGCTGAAGAGATGATGCAAGACGATGATAAGTATTTGGAAGCTCAAGAAAAGCAGGAAGATGTTAAAGAAGTTTCTCATGATGATTTAAGATGGGCTGACGGTATTTGTTGGGGGACTCCCACTCGATTCGGTAATATGGTGTCCCAGTTAAAACAGTTTTTAGACACTACTGGAGGTCTTTGGGTGGAAGGAGTTCTTGAGGATAAACCTGCTGGAATTTTCACATCCACTGGTACTATTCACGGAGGTCAAGAAAGCACGATTCTGGCTTCGATGATTCCATTGATGCATCATGGTATGATTATCGTAGGAACACCTTACGGGCAAAACCCTCAATTGAGAACAGTCGAAGGTATCGGCGGCTCTCCATACGGACCTGCCACATTGGCCGATGTTGATGGTTCAAGGTGGCCCGTTGAGGATGAGTTGGATACGGCTGAAAATCTTGGTGAAAGAGTTGGAAAGGTAGCGGCTTCTTTAAAAACTATGAGGGAGGATTAGAATGGATTATGATTTTATAGTGATTGGTGGAGGTGCGGGAAATAAAGTGGCGTCTTATGCTTCTGGAGAGGGGTATAGTGTAGCTCTTTTCGAACCTGGCCCTATCGGTGGTACTTGTTTGAATCGGGGTTGTAATCCTTCGAAAATGCTTGTTCATCATGCGAACATTTTAGACACTATTCGGGAAGCTGGAAGGTTTAATATCGATGCTAGTGTTGAGAATGTGGATTTTGAATCTATCACCAGAGAAGTGGAGGAAACATTCTCGAAAATTGCTGACCAAATGCTGGAAGGTAAGAAGAATGATCCTAATTTGGATTTGTATAGAACCAGAGCAAAATTTTCCGGGGAGCACGAAGTCGAGTTTAACGGTGAAAAAATCACTGGAGAAAAAATAATTGTTGCAGCTGGCAGCAGACCCATTATTCCTAATGCTATTGAAGGTTTGAATGATGTCGATTATTTGACTTCGGCGGAAGCGATGTTTTTGGATGAACAGCCCGAACATTTGATTATCTTGGGAGGGGGTTATATTGCAGCTGAACTGGGTTATTTTTTCGAACTCGCTGGTACAGATGTGACTCTTATCGAGATGGAGGAAAATCTTCTACCTAACGAAGATAATGAAATATCGAAAAAATACACGAAGATAGCAAAGAAAAGACACGATGTTTTAACGAGTCATAAAGTTACTAAAGTAACTAAAACTGGAGAAATTTTCACCGTTCAAGCTGAGAATTCAAAAGGTGAAACGGTAAAGATCGAAGGAGATGATATCCTAGTAGCTCTTGGAAGACGACCCAACTCCGACACACTAAACCTCCAAGCAACAGGGATACAGACTGACGAGAAAGGTTTCATCAAAACAAACGACTATCTCGAAACATCTGCAAACGATATCTGGGCATTCGGGGATATCGCCGAAAATTTCATGTTCAAACACTCAGCCGATTATGAAGCGAAAATAGTGATAAAAAACGCAATAGAAGGAGAAAAAAATAAAACTGATTTTAAAGGCATGCCGCGAGCGATATTCACAAATCCACAAATCGGAGCCGTCGGAAAAAAAGAGGAGGATCTCAAAAAAGAAGTAACTGATTTCGAAACAGCTACCGGTCGGTTCAAAAACATATCTTTGGGAATAGCTGAAAAAATGGAGCACGGTTTTGCGAAAATATTGATAGATTCCGATACTGGAAAAATTTTAGGAGCTCACATTTTAGGACCGGAGGCTTCTGTGTTGATTCATGAGATTAGTTTGGTTATTAGAAATAGGTTATCTTTGGAAGAAATTTCAAATACTATACACGTGCATCCTACTCTAAACAAAATTTTCGAAGAAGCTTTGGAGAATTTTTAAAGTTCATTAGTTTTTGAAAATTTACTCTTTATATTTTTTGTTATGGGTGTAACAAAAAATTGGTTAAAACATTTAGAACTATCTCCTTCCGGTCTCTTCGATATATATTTCCAACGCTCTTCTGCTTGTTCGCCATTCTCTACCTTCTTTTAGAG
>CAZSNS010000013.1:0-23813 GCA_964608515.1 Hadarchaeota archaeon (SeqCode) | reverse complement strand
AGCTCACATTTTAGGACCGGAGGCTTCTGTGTTGATTCATGAGATAAGTTCGGTGATTAGGAATGACTTATCATTGGAAGAGTTTTCGAATACGATTCATGTTCATCCTACGCTTAACAAAATTTTTGATGAAGCTTTGAGTGATTTTTGAGGGGCTTGTTATATATA
Organism: Hadarchaeota archaeon (SeqCode); assembly: GCA_964608515.1. Taxonomy (GTDB): domain Archaea; phylum Hadarchaeota; class Hadarchaeia; order Hadarchaeales; family JAGGTB01; genus CAYLJV01. Next base: position 23,645 of record CAZSNS010000013.1, on the reverse strand, counting down.
CAACAAAGGTGGGCTCGTGGCCGTGTATAAAAAATAATATTCGAAAATAGGGAAATATCATGAAATGGGGGGTGGAAATATGTCCTATCCATGGTATCCATCCTGACATCTTATTTCATCCAAATTTTTTGTTACACGTGTAACAAAAAAATGAGTGAAGAGAAAACTAGTGTGACGACATAGGAACGTTGGGATTTCTCTGTATTTTTATGGGATTTCATTATCAAAAATGTTTTATATTTAAAACAAGTTAAACAAGTTTGATAAAAATGGGTACGGTTACTATAAAAAAACTGGACGAAGAAGCATACAGACTCCTAAAAGCAGAAGCTTCCCGAAAAGGAATGAATATTGGAGAGGCCGCCTCAGAGGCTTTTAAAAAATGGGCGAAGTCTCAGAAGGCTAAGCGGGCTAAGGATAAGTTGGGAATGCGTAAGGCTATTGAACATATGGATTCTACGCGTACGTCTTCTGGTGAATGGTCGGCTACGGAGGAGATTCGAAGATGGCGAGAGTCCCGGAAGAGATAGTGTTGGATGCATCGGTAGCTGTGAAGTGGTTTACAGAGGAAGAGAACACTGAACTTGCTTTGAAGATTCGGGATCGTTACTTTGAAGATGAGTTGATGATTTATGCTCCGGTTCTCATAATTTACGAAGTTGAAAATGCGTTAAGGTTTAAGCCTGGTGTTGAGGAAGACTTGGTGAAAGATTGGGTGAAGGATCTTTTAAATATGGATTTGGAACTTATAGCTCCTAGTCAAGAACTGTGCACCCTTTCAACTGACTTATCGTTTGAACATGAGATATCCGCTTACGATAGCATTTATCTGGCTCTTGCTGAACTTCTTGGAGCCAAGGTCGTCACGGACGACGAGAGATTTTATAAAAGCGCTAAAGATACAGGAAAAATTATCAAACTTGCTGAAATCGAATGAAAACCAAAATAATTAGAAAAATTTCTATCGTCAAGCACTTGGGGAAAAAGTGCTAAACTGTTTGATTAAATGGATATTTAGAGCTTTATTTTTTTGTTACAGGTGTAACAAACTTTCTAATAGTTCTCTTGTTTCTCGAACAGTTTTTTCACATCCATTACCGAATCTGCCGAAGAAGCGTCTAAATCCTCCCGAATTCTAACGAAACGAGGGAATCTTAGTCCGAATCCTGAGGTGTGTGCTTCCGAAGAAGGTGATTTTTGAATCTCTTCATAATTTATTTCGAAAACTTCTTTCGGTTTAAACCAATAATCCGGATCGATTTCAGAATCCACTTGACTAGGCTTTTCCCCTACTTTTAATTTTTCAAATCTTTTCGTCAACTCTTCCAACTCCTCATCAGTAAAACCGCTACCTACTCTCGTAACGGTTTTCAAAGTTCCAGTCTGTGAATGCTGAGCAGCTAACAAGTAACTTCCAAAAGTGCCTGCTCGATCCCCTTTTCCCGCGAAAGCTCCTACCACGGCTAGGTCTAAAGTTTCGACTTCTGCCTTCAGTTTAAGCCATGCAAACTCCCTTTTTCCGGCTCTGTATTTTGAGTTCGGGTTTTTCGCTAGGAGATCTTCGTGTCCTTGTGAGACTGCTTCGGTTTGGAAGGTTTGGATTTCTTTTGGGTTTTGGAGTGTTCTTTTTTCAACTATTTTTATTCTATCGGTTGGGTTCACTATTTTTTCTAGTTCTTTTCTTCTTTCTTTGTACGGTTTTTCTATCATCGTCTCTTCTCCCGATAGAAGTACGTCGAAAAGATATACTTGTACGGGTATTTCTTCGGCTACTTTTTCGATGTCGTATTTTCTACGGCGGCGGAGTACTTCTTGGAATGGCATTGGTTTGCCGGTTTCTTTGTTTATCGCTACAAGTTCTCCGTCTACTATCGCTTTTTTTGTTTGTATTGCTTCTATGGTCGGTTCTTTAAGGTCTGGAAATTTGCTTGTATAGTCTTCCATTCTTCTTGTGAAGAGGAAGATTTCGTCTTCTTTTTTGTGGGGTTGTATTCGTATGCCGTCTAGTTTCATTTCGAATGAGGCTTTTCCGTTCATTCTTTCCAAGATTTTGTCGATGTTTTCTGATCTTTGTGCCAGCATTGGATTTACTGGGTGTCCAACGGTAAGTCCGAGTGTGGATAAGCCTTTTTCTCCTTTTTTTGCGATTGCTTCGGCGACTTTTCCGTAATCGGTTGTTAGCATGTATGCGTGTTCTACTTTTTCTGGTGGGATGTCGAAGGCTTCGGCTATTGCGTCTCGTAATCTTCCTTCTGCTACGCCGATTCTTAGGTCGCCTAGGACGGTTCTTATTATGAATTTTGCTTCTTCAGGAGTGGCTGATGTTAGGAGTTCTGAGACGGTTTTGATTTTTCTATCTACGGATCCTTCCCCTGTGATTTCGGGAAGTTTTCTAAGGTTTTGATATACTTTTTCTACGGTGATTTTTTCTTGGGCTAGGGTCATTTGTTTCTTTTTTTGTGTGAGTTTTTCTGCTACTTTTCCTAGGTCTCCGAGTTTTTCCATGAGTTGGTTTATTTTGTCTTCAGAGTAACCTGTTGATTTTCCGACTGCTTCTTTTAATTGTTGGAGTCCTAGTCCTGTTTCTTGTGATTTGTATGCTGGAAAGACTCTTCCTAAAAGTAATGGTACTACTATTTCTAGGTTATCTTCCGGGGTTTGTTTTAACAAGTTGGCTATTATTTCGTTCTTGTCTAAGTAAGAGGAGGTTTCTTCCAGTTCTTGACAAGCGGCGGCTAGTTTTTTGTATTCCATTTTGCACCAGTCTGATTTTTACATAAAAATACCATAAAATCTTTGCAAGATGGTCCTGAAGGCAATTGAAGTTTTTCACGATCTTGAGGAGAAAGATTTCGAATTTTTAGCTGAGTTAGCGGAAGCTGCTTCTAGGTTTAAATGGGTTCCAGATGACAGGCTTACAAAATTTATCGATATGCCCCGTCAGGATATCGATTATCATTTAGATAGGTTAAACAAGATAGAACTTGTCGAGAAAGGAACCGAAAAATACAGAGGTTACAGAATATTACCCCCGGGATATGATGTCCTTGCCATTCACGAGCTTGTCGAAAATGATGTGCTTGAAGCTTTCGGCATAGAACAAGGAATTGGGAAAGAAGCCGACACTTACGATGCTTTAACACCTGAAGAAAAAAGAGTAGCTGTAAAATTTAACCGATTAGGTTTGAGTTTTCAAAAATTGAAAGAAAAACGATCCTACCAACCCAAACACGGATGGGTTGACGCATCGAAAAAAGCAGCAAGAAAAGAATTCGAAGGATTGAAAAAAGTATACCCTCAAGTCGAATGCCCAGAACCAATCACATGGACGCGGCATGTCCTAGTAATGAGTCTGATTGAAGGGGAAGAACTTGCAGACGTAGAAAAAATAGACCTTCCAGAACCTGTACTCGATGAAATAATTAGAAACGTGAAAATCACCTACAAACAAGGAGTAATACATGCCGACCTAAGCGAACACAACATCATCATAAAACCAAACGGAGAAATACTCATAATCGACTGGCCCCAATGGGAGTCGACGGATCATCCTGAGGCAGATGATTTGCTTAGGAGGGATGTGAAAAATATCTTGAATTATTTTGAACGAAAATACCAAATTCGGAAGGATTTGGAAAAGACTTTGGAAGAGATTAAGAGTTAGATAGTTCGGGATTTTCCGAGTTTTTTATGAGTTTTTCTTTTTTCTTTTTACTCCATTTTTTGATTTCGGCTTCTCTTTGCATCGCTTCTTTCCTGTTTTCGTGTTTTTCTAAATAAACCAGTTCTAGAGGAAGACGACCTTTGACATATTTGCTCCCTCGTCCTTGTCGGTGTTGTTTCATTCTTTTTTTCGGATTTTTTGTAATTCCGCAGTATATAGAATCGTCTGCCAGTCTCAATAAGTAAAGATAAACCATGGGAAAACCTAAAAAGTCGGATTTTTTATATGCTGACTTCTTTCAACATCTTGCTTCGAGGGTCTATTCTTCCCAGTATTTCCCCGTTAGAAAATATTCTGATAGTTCCATCGGTTCCTGAAACCGTTACAGCCTTAGCATGTGTAGCGGCGGTCATTGACGCGGCTGATAGATGTCTAGTTCCTAAACCGGAAGGGATATCAATATCAGCATCCGTATCTAAAAACCTGCCCGCGGCAATAATATTTCCATTTCCATCGAGAATGAAAGCTCCATCTAAGAATGCGTATCTTTTAACTAATTCCCAATTTTTCCTATCGGTAATGTTGATATCTTCATAACCTTTGAATGGATTCAAACCTAACTGGTGAGACTGGTTCATAACCTTATCCAAATCTCCAATGATAAATGTCGCTCCTAATGGTTCACCTTCCCGACCTGCCCATCCTAGTTCGCTTGCGATTTCTACTACTGCGTTCATTACTGGGTCTGATTCTATTATTCCTGCTAGTGTTGATTCTGCTTCGGAGATGAGGTAGACGGAAATTGTGTCTATGCCTTTTGGTGCTCCCATTTCTCCTGTTAGGCAAACTATTAGATCTCCGGGAGTTAGGATTCCGCTTCCTAATCCTCTCCATACTGCGTGACGGATTTGTCCTGTTCTTGTGGGGTCTCGTACTGAAAATTGTATGACTTTCGCGTCTGATTTTTTGCTTAATTCTTTGTAGGTTTCTTCGTTTGGTGTCATTGCGATTACGTCGAGTTCTTCGAATTTTTCTCTCAAAATTTTGTATGCTTCCCCGGTCTCTGTTAGGACTAAAATGGAGTCTGCGTTTATTTTTTGAGCGAGATCGGCTGATGTTGAAATCATTTCTTCTTGGATATCCATTCGAGCACCTTGATTATTTTCTCACGGTACATTTTAGGATTTTCCTATTTTGGGGATTTTGAGAGTGTCTCCCTTTTCAATATTTATGGTTTCTATTGTTTTTCCTGGAAGTTCTACCAATTTATGAGCTTTTCTTTCCGGGTTATAAAAACTAAATGGTGAGAGATTATTTTTAATTTCTAAAACCTTAAAATTTTCACCTAGATAAATCAGATCGATGGGGAAGAACACGAAAAAGGTGTGTATTCTAAACTTTCGCTTTTTTGGAAATTGGAAAAGTAAAGCTTTTCCTTCTTCAAAACTCCTTTTAAACATTAGTCCGCGGAATCTTTTCCAAAAAGAATCCGCTATTTCTACATCTTTCGCTATTATTTTATCGGATTCTTGATGAATTAGACGCATATTGTTTTTCTCCAACATTTTTAGTTTCTCAGTCCTTATCAAAACTCGGAGACCATGTTGTCAAAAAAAGAGTTCAAGAGTAAAGTGGAGGAAATGATTTTTCGCGCCGCAACCCGTCTCCCTGAAGATGTGGTTGAGAAGTTAAAAGAGGCTGAAAAACGAGAAGAGAAAACGATAGCTAAAAATCAGTTGAATAATATTCTTGAAAATTTGGAAATCGCTAGGGAAGAGGAGAGACCGATGTGTCAAGATACGGGAATTCCAATATTTTTCATCAAAAAACCTTCCGACATAAGTCTAGATTTTCAATTAGAGAGGGTCCTGAAGAAAACTGTTAGAGAGGCTACAAAAAATATTCCTCTGCGTCCCAATGTTGTAGATCCTATCGACCGAAAAAATACAGGGAATAATACAGAACTTGGACACCCTCTTATACATTTTATACCAGTTGAAGGAAGTTTCGAGATTGAATTGATGTTAAAAGGTGGGGGGAGTGAAAATTGGACCAAATTATACATGTTAAACCCTACAGCCTCAGAAGAACAAATTGTGAATAATATCACAAAATTAATCAAAAAAGCAGGAGGGGAGTTTTGCCCTCCAGGTATTCTAGGTATTGGAATTGGTGGAACAGCAGATTATGCTACGTTTTTAGCTAAAAAATCTCTCCTACGCCCTTTGGATGAAAAAAACAAGTCAGAAAAATTATCGAGAATGGAGGAAAAAATTACTAAAAAGGTTAATGATTTGGAAATAGGTCCGATGGGTTTGGGAGGTAAGACGACTATTTTGGGTTCTAGGATTGAGAAGGTTGGTTGTCATACTGCAAGTCTTCCTCTGGCTGTAAATCCGCAATGTTGGGCTGCTCGAAGAGCTAAAGCCAGTCTAAATGACGGAGAACTAGAAATAGAGGTGCCTAAATGAGGGAAAATGAGATAATTACTCTTGAACCTCCTCTGGATCGAACGGATGTTGAGAATTTGGAGGCTGGGGATTTGGTCCAAATTTCGGGAAAGATTGTGACGGCGCGAGATGAAGCTTATGAAAAAATTTTAAAATTTATCAGGGAAGGGGAGAAGATTCCTGTTGATTTGGAAGGGAGTATTATTTATCATTGTGGACCTCTGGTAAAGCAAGATACTAAGGGTTGGGAGGTTATTGCCGCTGGTCCTACTACTAGTGCTAGGCTTGATGATATGCAGGTTGAATTTGTTAAGAAAACGGGGGCGAGGGCTCTTGTCGGGAAGGGTGGGATTGGTAGAGAGATTGTTCCGGAGGTTAGTTCGATGGGTTGTGTTTATCTTGCTTTTACTGGTGGAGCCGCTGCTCTAGCTGCGGACTCTATTATAGGTGTGGAGGGTATGTTTTGGAAGGATTTGGGACTTCCGGAAGCTTTGTGGGTTTTGAGAGTGGAAAATTTTGGTCCTTTAACTGTTGCGGTTGATACTTCGGGAAATGATCTTTATGAGATTTCTAATTCTGAATGATGATTGAATTATTTTTCTTTATAAAATGTTTTCTGATAAAGAATTGTCAGGTTATCGATGGGTTTCTTTGATAGTACGGTTGGAAAAGTTACAGCAGGATTACTTTTAGTTCTAGTATTGGTTGGCGCAGTTAGTGGTTCTAGATATTTTATTGCGAGTAATGAAATGACGGACGAAGTGAGTGTGGTTAGAAATTCTAAAAATCTTTTAAAACTTCAATACGTTCCAGGTGAGGAGCTTGGTGATGAAAACAAGGAGATTGAGGCTGGTGAGTGGAGTGAATTTGGACTTCGACTTAGTAACGATAATACTCAAAATGATAGTGCTTGGGAGAATGTGAATATCAGATGTAAATTTTTCAACATTAGTAAGGAAAACATTTCCCTACTTTATCGACAGGGTGAGGATTGGGAAAATTCTCGAGTTTATGATTTAAAATTATTAGAATTAGGGGGACAGGGAGCCGGTGTTGATATTGGTCCGGAAAATGGTTGGAGAGTCGACTCAAACAGTTTCAAAGACATCAGAATTAGGGTTAAAGTAGAAGAGCTAATAGATAACTTGAAAGTTCGATTCCAAGCAATTACGTCTGAAAAACAAAATTACGAAATAGTGGATAGGTTTGAAAGTCCAAAGTCGAAAAATATCCTATACCCGATAGGAGATACTTACATTAGCGAGAAAAATCCTTTACAAAATTTTTCGGAAGAAGACCATCTAGAATTATCGACAGGGGAGAACAAAAATTCTTATATTCTCTTATCTTTCAATACCGAAAATCTTCCTTCGCCCATGAATTCGGCAAGTTTGAATCTTTACCAGTATTGGGGATCGGGCTTTTCTAGTTTGAAAAATTCTAACGTTTCGTTACAAGCATATTATCTAAATGAAAATCCAAATATTGGAGATATTTCTTGGAAAAATGCGGACTTTGAACTTGGGAATATTATCGCAGAAAAGGAGATTTTGGGAAATGATAAGTGGTATAATTTAGATATTAGCGAGTTTTTAAAATCTGAGAACAGGAACGATGTTATGACTTTCCTCTTGAGGTTCAGCCAAGATAATTTCGATGAGAATGAACGCAGAATACGTTTTGCCTCGAAGGAAGGAGAAAATATACCTTCAATAATTACTATAGAAGAACAATAATTCCTACAAAAACTGGGTTTTGTAATAAAATAATAAAATTGGGATTGAAGGGGACTTTGGCGTATACCCCCTTCAAGGGTTTGAATTGGGTTTAACTTCTTCTCAAGATTGCAATTGCAGCTAGGATAATAGCTATGATAGCAGCTATTGTAGCGTACATCGTCCATGGAGTTACCGTTCGTTTGACAGAGATGGGTTTGATAGCTGTATTATTGACACCGTCTTCAGCGATAATTTGGATAGTGTTCTGTCCGGCTCTAAGCGGAACAGTCATAGTAAGTGTTCCATCATCGGCTATAGTAACATCTGCGTTCGGCGCATCATATGCAGGCGCCGTAATTCTTGCATTAAGGTCCTTAACGGCTGTGACCTCATCCTCTATGGTCGCTGTTATTTCTACAGATGAGTTACTGGTTTCTGAACCGTCTAACTCTTTAGTTTCTGAACTTAGAGTTATTGTCGGAGCAGTTGTGTCAACTGTATAAGTGTCGAAAAGTACCTTACCGGATGAATTACCTGCAATATCGACTTCTTCGATATAAATATTGTGATCTCCATCAGCTAAATCGGAGACTTCCGTTGACCATTCTCTCTCATCAGAACCGAGTTCTACAGTTGCGAGTGGTTCGGCATCTGCGGCGTCACTTTGGTATACGTTTATCGTTGACCCTGGTTCTCGAGCCGTGCCACTAATAGTCCAACTGGTTTCATCTGTTGTCGTCGATACGTCTTGTTCACCCACCTTTACAGATATATTACCTGCTAAATCCTCTGTCGTAAATGTCGGGGTGGTTGCGTCTATTCTGAACCAGAAGTTTTCCATAGTAACATCATTGTAATTGTCGTAGGCCCATACTCCGATACGGTAGGTTCCGTCAATTAGTGGTTGTCCATTGTTTTCTAATGCGGTGTTTTCGAAGGTTCCTTCGCTTGGATCCCAAACGTTAGAATTCTCTACCATAGTAACGGCATCTCCATCACCTTCCCATAATGATACTAATACGTCTTCACCTGCGACTCCTAGAGATTCTGGGAAGTTCGGATCTGTTATCGATAAGCTTATCGATGGTGTGTTATCGGTTAACCACATGTTTTCTGAGTAACTACTGCCTGAGATGCTAGATGCGCTGATTGTTGGAGAGGTGGAATCTATTAAGACGTTCTCCACACTATCACTGGTTGAATTGCCTGTGAGGTCTGTTGCTTTTACTGTTACTGTGTTTAAGCCTTCTGGCAATGTGATGCCTCCTTCTACGAAGAACATGTTTTCGTTGTCGGGATAGTTGAACAAGGTATCATAGCTGGTTCCATCAGCCATGACTTTGACTGTAACGTTCTTGTAACCTGGAACATTCTCGTATCCTTGATTATCTCGGACATAACCACTGAACAACCGATCAGATGTATTATCGACATTTTTGAAAGTAGTTCCTGCAGCGTTAGTCTTTTGCACCATAGCGGAAGTCAAGTCCACTAAACCATTGTCCATGAAGCTAGGAGCTATCGTATCTACAGTGAAGGTTTGTGTCATAGTATCAGTGTTATCATTACCCCACATGTCAGTTGCTTTGCTAACCGATACGTTTATTGGGGAGTTTTCATCCCAATTATCAGCGATAAATTCGTAAGTGAATACTTTATTATCTTCCGTCGTCAGATCGTCCATACCTACAGGAGGCAGGACATTATCCTTATCTGTGAAGCTAATGTTCTCTATATTTTTCAACATCTCGGAAGCAGTGATTGTGAGGGTTGCCGTGCCAGAATTAATCAAGTTCTTCTTACCGACATTCTCTTGAGTAACTTTCATCTTAATACTAGGATCTTCACCGTCAACTGTCAATGGAACCATCGTTCTTGTCTCCCAGGTTCCACCAGTGCCAGTACTCTTGTACAACCGAACTTCTAGGTCGTAAGTATCGATGTTATCAGTATTTCCTATACTCCACAAGAACGTGAAGTCTGCAGATTCACCAGGTTCGAGATTATTATCCCCTATGCCAGTAAATCCGACAGTATCGACGTTATAAATGTTCCAACCATCTGGACCCAAATTACCCGCACCAGTATCTAACGCACTGGCTGCAGTCGTGAAGGCCGTTCCTGAACTCTTGATTTTATCGGCAACATTAGCAAAATCAACAAAATCGGAAGCAGAGGGCAAATAAAGTAGATTATCACCTGCTTGGCCCAAATTCTTGGCTGCAGCTGCAAACTCTTTTCCAGCTAGGTCTTTTCCGAGATCCTCTGCAAGCAGTCCGAAGTTCTCTCCAGCCTGATAGAGTTTTCCTCCGGCTGAAGCCCAGCTTACGGAAGGCTTGTTCAATTTGCTGGCTGCGTCAGAAAGGTTGCTTTCTGCATCAGTTACCGGTTGTGCGTTTAAGTTTGATATTCTGTCTGCGAGAGGATAGATTCCAGTCTGTGTATTTATTGTTAGTTGGGCGTTGTCAAATGTGAAGATTAAGTTATCACCTGCAGATCCGTTTATATACATCTCTGTACGGAAAACCAGTGTGTATGTACCAGGGCCGTTAACAGGAATGATATTTTCCTTATTCTCGTTAACGCCCTCGGTACTGGTATGTGTGTTATCGTAAACAATCGATTTCGTCCCGTCGGGTTTCACAACGAAAACATATACATTATCCTTAATTGTAGGATGAGTTGCTCCTGCGTTTTCGTTTTCCAAGATATAATCGTACTCAACTACCATATCTTGGACATTTTCTTGCGCTGGTACTGTCAGAGATTGTCTTATTTCAGCTGCACCTGAATTATCACCTGTCACTGTCACCTCTAAATTAGTAGGATTCCACATATGTGTCTCGTTAGGCTCATAATGCTCAGTCCAATTGTCTCCTGTTGATTCAATTTCGTTATCGGTAGTAGCATAACTGTTCGACCTCGATGTCAAATTCGTCACATTATTCAAAGCAGTGCCTGCATTGTCCATGTAATTTTCGGCGCTTTCCCATTTGAGTGCTACATCTTCAATCTCCAAGGCAGCTTTTCCGAAAGCATCAGAAACCTGCCAACTCAAGTTTTCTTTAATGTTTTCAAACCAACCTTGCACGTTTTCAAGGGCAGTGACTGAAGCGGTCATATTTCCTAACTTAGCCGCTAAACTATTTACCGCATTTCCCGCTTCCAAGAAATTATCCGCAGCTAAATCTGATGCTACTGTCGCAGTACTTATCTTTTTGAGGTTTTCACCAATGTTGGTTAAATGGTTACTTATAAGGGTGTAGTTTTCCTTGTCTTTGATGATTTCTTTTCTTATCGCGGAAAAGTCACTCCAAATATTATCTGTCGCACTTGTACAAACATTTATTTCCGCCGGATCGGTTACACCTTCTTGATCCCATTCAAACCCGCCCGGTTGGGCGATTGCGTATCCTGCGTTTTCGAAATCGTAGGCGCTTTTTTCATAGTTTTCACTTGCTGTAGCGAGGTTTTCTCCAGTTTGAGTGAACCATTTTTCAAAGTTTTCAAAGTTCTTAGCCATCCATTTCAAGTCTCTTTTGTCGTTTGCTCCGCCGATTGCGTTTTCTGTATCCAGACTTGTATCATTGTAGATCCGTACGTAGCTGATGTTTTCTGATGTTGGGTTTTCTATGTTCAATGTGAACATCCAAGGCATGTTGTCTCCGACTTTTTGTGGTGTTATTGATGCCCAATCGTCTTGGGCTGCAACTGTTCCTACTGCAGCTAATAATGAGGTAAGCATAATCGTGGCTGCAATTGCTGCTGTTATTTTTCTATACAATTTGTCACCTCCTTTTTTCTTTGTTTGTCGGATTAACGTTGTAGAAAAGGCTTACTTAAGAGTTATGTTCCTTATAAGGACGGGTGTGGATTTTGAGGGGTAAAACCCCCATTATTCCCGACGGTTGTCAAATGTGATAACGTCATTTGACGAACAAGGGTGGATTTGGGGGTGGAACCCCCCACCCCTTCTCAAACACCAGAAAATTGCTTGAAAAAAGATTAAACACTACTAAGGATATTATTTAGAAAAATAACAACACCCACGGTAGGAGGGTGTATTTAAAACCTTGAAAATTTAGGAAAAGAAACACACGAGTCATAGGTAGTGAGAAAGTTACACATATTCTTCCACAATCAACTTTTCTGGACCGATACCGGCGCTTTGTAAGGTTTTTTCGCCCCATCTCGTCCTTCCAACTTCTCCGGGTCTGTGAGAATCTGTTCCTAAACAGAAAGTGGATCCTTTTTCTTCGAATTTTGATAATAATTTTTTTCCGGGGACTTGGTATTTTTCGTTCAGTTCTATTGTGGTGTTTGTCTGGTTTGCGACATCTATAAACCGGTCCAATTCTTCATTACTATAGTATTTGCTCAGATCTTCGCGATACCAAAACGGATGGGTCAAAACATCCAAAAAACCCTCCTCCATACAACTAACAACCCTATCAAAATACTCACCAGCCAACTCAGAAGAAGACAAATAAGAACCCATATCATGCACACCACCCGTCACAATATCCAACTCATCCAAAACATCACCACCAATATCGATACACCCATCCGAATCCAAAATATTCGCCTCAATACCCAAAAGGACCCGAATATCAACGTCATCCCTCACAATTTTCACATCTTCTACCATATGACCAATCTCACCCCACTCCATTCCAACATGAGTTTCAGGACCATGATCGGTCAACGCCACAACTTCCAAGTCCTTGTCAACAGCAGCCTCTACCATTTCCATAGGAGAAGCAGTACCGTCCGAATAATGTGTATGAATATGAAAATCATGACCAGGAAACACGCAACCACCAGAAACCCTATCAATAATCTAATCCTCGACGAAGGGTAGGAAGGACCAAAAACTCTCCTCCTCTTCCTTTACAGATTCTCCATTTTCCTCTTCATTTTTCTTTTTATCTCTCTCATATACGAGCTCGGGAGTTATCTCACTCTTATCTTCCTCAACCATATTATAAACAGCATCACCTGCGAGTTTCAAAGACCTCCTTGGAACACCTCCCGACTTTTCATGAATCTCCTCAACGGCTTCCTCAGTGAAAGGTTCAAGAGTCCTTCTCTCATAATCCCCACCTCTAGCCCAAGCCATTCTATACATAATCATTTCTCGTAACTCTTCTAAGCTCAAAGGTTCCAACTGTAAAGTGTGTCTGCGTCTTTCGAATAAAGCAGGTGCATTCTCTTCAACGAAATCGGAAAGTTCATTTTTTTGACCGTTCAAAACGAGTACAACTCCTTCAAGATCAGCAATAGACCGGACGATGTTCAAAGCTTCTTCATTCACATCCGGAAACTCATCTATTATAATAGCTAGTAAAAAATCTGAATAGTTCTCATGCCAACTCCGAAGCTGTTCAAACTCAGAAGCCACATCCCCCTCCTTCGCCCTCAACTCCAACCTTTCCAAAATTATCCTAATCATTTGTTCGCCACTATCAATCGAAGGACCATGCAAAAAAACGGAAACGATCTTCTCATCCTCCTGCTGTGGTAAAGCTTCATCCAAAAACTTGCACAAGGTCGTTTTACCCATACCAATATCTGACACTATAAATGACACCAAATCACCCTCCTTAACCATATCAATCAACTCTTGAACATCATCCACCTGATGAGGAACCAAAAGCTCCGGGTCTGGTAAAGGATCTTTTTGAGCAAAGGGCATAAACTTCCAGCCAAAATTTTCAAAAAAAGCCTCCTTTTTTCTATCAAATTCTTCCAAAGTAAACTTCTTATCAATTAAAGATGACACTGTTAAGCCTCCTTAGAAAAATCTACTATCAATTTGTAAGACCCTTCCGGTGTTTCGGTAACAATTTTTTCAGATTCTAATCTTTCCAAGTATTTTTCAACCGCTTCTCTCGACAAGTTAGAAATCTCCACGATTTCTATTATTGTAGAATCTGGCTCTTCTTGTAGTGCTTCTAATATTTTTTCGACCTTTGATTGATTGAAGGGTTTAGTTACTCCTATCTTTTCAAATACTTCACTCAAACCCAATTCTTTCGTTGACTTCTCGTCTACAGTAGGTTTTTCTGACTCCTCTTCTGTGGACTCCTGGACAACACTTTCAAGTTGTTTATCATCTTCTCCTTCCTCGTCTTCACTATCCTCTTCTTTCCTCCCCGTTTCATCCTCAACCGTTTCAACCTCTTCCTTTTCAAGCTCTTCAGCATTATCGGTTTCAGTTTCCGATAATTCAAGGTCTTCAAAATCAATCTCCAAAGCGTCCAAAAAATCATCCCTCAACTTATCAAAATACGCCTCCAGAGGAATTTCATCTTCGGAATAAGCAACCATCAAAATCTTCGACATAACCTGATCTCCAGGATGTGCCGACCCTTCTTTATACTTATATACAGATTTTGGATTTACATCAAGTTCCCTTGCCAGCGGTCTTATTCCTGTGACTTCTATTACTTCTTGAGCCATTTCCAATCTCATCTCGGAGGGGATATATTTTGTAAGTTTTATCGACATTTAGATCACGTGATGACCTATGGACCACAAAACCTGTTGTCCTAAAGACTACAAAAAATTAATGGTTATTGACTGTTTCCCTACAGACAACGATTTAGTTGTCTTCTAGACAACGAAACTTATTCCTGATGATTATCGGTATCGAAAATCATTATCAATAAAACAATAAAGTTTACAAGTGTTTCCCGAAATAGGAAACATATAGGGAAGATATAGATGGAGAAAGAAAAAAGCAATATCGAAACCTGGATAGAAGAAAACAGGTTAGCAAAAGCATTATTAAAAAAATCAGGGGTAAAAAAAGGAGAATTAAAAGCTATGATGCTTTATTTCCAGGAAGAAGATACAAGCTACAAAGATTTATCCAAAAAACTGGGAATAAACAGGTCAGGAGCCTGGAAAAGGTGGAAAAAGGGATATGATAAGATTATTGAATCCTTTTTCACCCTCGAACTAGCTGTATATAGTGGAATATTAGATCCAGAAGCGACCAAACACTTCGTCGAAGACCTACAAGACTATCTAAAACTAGCCCATAAAAAAGGAGACAAAGAAGCCATTAGAGCAAGACTAGAAAAAAGAATGGCAGAACTAGAAAACCGAAAATAACCCTCGTAGTCCGTTGACCCACAGGACACTAACAGTGCCTCAAAAGCTAAAAAAATTAAACAAAAGTTGACTGTTGACCAACACACAATTAATGTAGCGAAAAATGTTTTTAGAAAATATCAGATTCTTCCTCAGGTTTTGAATTGAGGGAGCTTTTTATCCACTTCTCAAAAGTTTCCAACTCAGTCTCACTTTTATCCCTTAACGCCTCTTGCAACATAGAATCAGCTAAATCTTCAAACCTACTCTTGATATCCTTACCTTTCTTATGATATTTGTCAGCTCCAATATTCAAAGCCTTCATCGCTACTTCCTCTTCCCCTTGACCAGTTAGAAAAATAAAAGGAATATCCACCCCTTCAGACCTAACAGCTTCTAAAAAATCCAAACCATCCATTATAGGCATATCATAATCCGAAACAATAACATCATAAACATTTTCTTCCAACATCTCAAGAGCATCCTCTGCAGAAGTAGTAATATCAAGATCAATCTCCGGCTTCTCCTTCTGGAAAAACTTCTCAGCCAATTCTAAAAAATCCCTCTCGTCATCCACCAAAAGTACATTTATCCTTTTACCCTCGTTTCCAGACATCTAATCCCCTACCGATTTACCTAATTTACAGTAAAACATTTAGCTCTTTCCATTAACTCCCAACCCAAGCAAGAAAAAAGTCCAAACAGTGAATTATTAATTATTTTGGTTTTTGTTTCAATGTGTTTTTTATCCATTTTTGGAAAGTCTTCAATTCTGTTTCACTTTTCTTCCTTATCACTTCTTCAACAATGGATTGAGTAAGATCTTGAAATTGTTTTGTAGGATTTCCAGTTTTAATATGATACCTATCCGCACCCTTATTTAAAGCTTCCATAGCGACTTCCTCCTTACCCTTCCCCGTCAAGATAATAAAAGGAATATCATCACCGTCAGCCCTCAATTTTTGTAAAAGTTCAAGACCACTCATGCCGGGCATCTTATAATCAGAAACAACTGCGTCAAAATTTTTCTCCTCTATCATTTCTAAACCGTCTTGCGCTGAACTCGTAACTGTTAAATTTATCTTGTTTTCTTTTTTATCAAAGAACCGATCAGCTAGTTCTAAAAAATCTTCTTCATCGTCTATGAAAATCACTTCTATTCTGTTTCCAGTTTCCGAATTCATCTAAAAAACTCCAATTATCTTAACAATATTATTTCTGATAATGATTACTCTTTTTATTTTCCCCTACAAATCAAATTAGTTAAAAAATAATAAGGGGCACCAAGAAAAACAACGGGGAGAAGATGACAAAAGATAGATTAGAAGACTGGAGAAAAACCCAAACCTGTGCAGAAATAAAACCAGAACTAGAAGGGAAAAAAACAACCCTAATGGGATGGGTCGAAGACATCCGAGACCTCGGCGGAATAAAATTCTTCATGCTACAAGACTCAAACGGAGAAATACAAATAACAGCTCCTGAATCAAAAGTAGATGAAAAAATCTTAGAAAAAATAGATAATCTGAGCAAGGAATCCGCTATTGCAGTCAAAGGCGAAATAACAAAATCTGATCAAGCTCCGAGAGGAGTGGAAGTAATACCAGACGAGATCCGAGAACTAAACCCTGCCAAAACACCCCTACCTTTAGACCCCACAGGCAGGATAGATGCGGATATGGATACAAGATTAAATTCTAGACTTTTGGACTTAAGACGTCCTAAACCTTCTTCAATTTTCAAAATAAAACATCAAACATTACAAACTATTCGAGAAGAATTCTCTTCAAGAGGATTTATCGAAGTCAACACTCCAAAAATAGTTGGAACCGCGACAGAAACAGGAGCAATGCTTTTCCCAGTACAATACTTCGATAGAGAAGCCTTCCTCGGACAAAGCCCTCAACTTTACAAAGAAGTACTCACCGGAAGTTTCGAGAAAGTTTTTGAAATAGGTCCAATCTTTAGAGCAGAGGAACATAGTACAAGATATCACCTGAACGAAGTTCTGTCCGCCGATCTCGAAATGGGGTTCGCCACGAAAAAAGACGTAATGGAAATCCTAGAAGAAACAGTAGCTCAAATTTACAAGGCAGTCAAAGAAAAAAACTCGGAAGAATTAGAAAAACTAGAACACGAAATTGAAGTCCCCGAAACACCCTTCCCAAGACTCACCTACAAAGAATCGATAGAAAAACTCCAAGACCACGGTGAAGACATAACATGGGGAGAAGACTTCTCAATCCCCGAACAAAGAAAACTAGGAGAAATAATGGGAAAACCATACTTCGTAATAGATTGGCCGGCTGATGAAAAACCGTTCTATATCAAGCCTAATGAGGATGATCCTGAGGTTTGTCATGCTTTTGATTTGTTGGCTAATGAGATTGAGTTGGCTTCTGGTGGTACGAGGGTTCATGATAAGGATGTTTTGAAGAAACGATTGAAAGAGCAGGGTTTGAGTCCTCAACAGTTTGAATATCATTTGAAAAACTTTGAGTGGGGTATGCCTCCTCATGCAGGTTTTGGGTTAGGGGTTGAAAGATTGTTAATGATCCTCACAGGCGCTGAGAACATTAGGGAATGTGTCCTTTTCCCCAGAGATAGAAAAAGATTGAAACCGTAATAATACTTGAAATTTTTTTTAGAGGAATCCTTCCAATTTTTCCATAATTTCCGGTTTGACTTCCATAATTGACAATAATAATTTGGATAAGCTAATCTCATCAAAATCAACATCTTGCAAGGATTCAGCTATCTCATTAAGATCCTCGTCGGTAAAGTCCAACATTATCTCCTTTCCCTGATAATATCCTTCTAATTCATCCCCCATCCTTTCACGCCAACGATCCTGATATTCTTTCAGATTCTCTTCCGAAGTATCCCCTTCCTCTACAGCCCTCGCCGCGACTTCCCCTGCGATATTTCCTGCACGCATAGACCAGTCGATTCCACCGCCAGTCATTGCATTAACTTGTCTTGCAGCATCTCCAACTATCAGAAAATTATCCCCATATGTTTTTTCTAAGGGGCCGGAAACGGGTACGCCGCCGGTGTTAATCTCGACGATGTGCCCATCTTGAAGCTCCGGCTTATTTGAAACGAATTTTTCTAAATATTTAATTGCATCTTGATCTGCCTCCGAAGGTAATACTCCGATACCGACATTTGCCTTGTCCTCTCCTCTGGGAAATACCCAAACATAACCTCCAGGAGCTATATCGTCGCCAAAATAAAACTCCATCATATTCTTCTCTTCGACATCAATATTCACCATCTTAAACTGAATGCCCGATTCGATATTATTCAAACTCAAAGCAGTGTCAAACCCAGCCCACCTAGCAACTCTTGACATGACACCATCAGCAGCTACAATAACATCTGCAAATATCTCGGTATCATCTCCACTACCCCTATAAGATACTCCTACCGGTTTTCCATCCTCTTTAAGAACACCATCAACATATGTCCGAGTCTGAATCTCAGCCCCTTCCCGACCAGCCAGGGTAGCTAAATGTTTATCAAACACTTTTCTATCCAAAATATAACCATCTTTAGGAGATGATTTCTGTTCCAAAATTACCGATTGACCCGAAGGAGCTACCAGTTTTGACTTATCTATCTTATTCACAGCCCAACGAGATTCAAGCTCTATACCCAATTCGTTCAAAACTTCTTCATTAAGAGCCTCACCACACTGAACCGGCACTCCTAATTCACGCCGCTTATCCAAAACAATAACATCTGCACCATTCTCAGCCGCCGCTTTCGCAGTCATAGAACCGGCGGGACCGCCGCCGACGATTGCTATGTCGTAGTTATTTTTTTCCAATTCTTATCGCCCCTACTGGACAGGTTTTTGCACAGAGTTCGCAGTCTGTGCATCCTTCTCTTATTTTTATTATTCTGTCTGTTACATCTATTAGGTTGCGGGGACATACGCTTGAGCATGCTCCGCAATTATAACATTTGTTGGGTTTTATCTCCATTGTTTTTCCCGAACTCGGTTAGTGTTTTTTGTCCTTCTTTTTTTCGAGCTTTAATAACCTTTGAAGGTAGTTTTAAATTTCCGTATTTTCCTCCGCCTCCAGATTCTATATCTAGTTTTCCTTTTCTAAAAGCTCTAATCATAAAACTTATTCTATCATCTGCGGCTTTTCGAATCTTTGAAATTGGAACATCTACCAAGACCGTTATTTCATCTCCAAATTCTTCAACGAGCGAATTCCACACTTTTTGAATATTTTTCGACCTCGGATTAGATTGTTCCCAAGCAAGAGCAATTATTTCAGATAAAGGAGTTGTGTGCAAATAATCAGGCCGGAAATCCGGATGTTGCGGTTCTTCAAAATTTGCAAGTTCGTTAATCCGATCGAACACGCCCTTCTTTATCGAACCATCACACTCATCACAATCCCAATCCAAAATCTTTGCCTCACTTTTAGAAAATTTTTCATAACATTTGGAACAAGCCGTTCGATGATACTTTCCAAGGTTCGGGTCCAACCCCACATTCAAAGACAAATTCTCCCTATTCTTAATAGAATCAAACAATTCCTCACTAGAAGGTTCAGAAAGTTCATAACGGTTAAACTCCCTACCCAACTTGTTGGGCCAAGGACTGTGAGCGTCTGAGTTTGAGAGAAAGGTAAGATTTTCCAGTTCTTTGAGCCTGTCCGCTAGATAAGTGTCTGCGCTGAGGCCTAGTTCTAGGAATGTGATGTTTTTTGTTTGGTTTTTGTAGCATTGTTTTATGGTGTCGTGTTCTTTGTAGATGCTTGTCCATGGTGTGAATGCGTGGCTTGGTCCGATTTGGCAGTTTGTTTCGATAGATTTTTCGGTTATTTCGGGTGCGTTTAGGTTTATTTTTGGTCTTCCGTCGATGTATAGGTCTTTTGAGTGTGGTTTTAGTTTTTTTCTGAGTTCTTTTGCTTTGCTTATTGAGGGTATTAGGATGAGATGGTGTACTCTTTGCTTGTCTTCGATCTCGGTGGTTAGGACGAACCGGGTTTTATGTTTTGGATGTTTGTAGGTTCCTTCGCTTTCTTTTTCCAGTGTTTTTTGAAATTTTTTTAACCATTTCGGGTGTAAAATATCTCCAGACCCGACAAAATCTAGACCTTTTTTAACAGCTTCTCGAGCTATAGTGTCGAAAACCATCCTGTCAGAAGTAGCTCCTGAATAAGTTCCGTGAATGTGAAGGTCTGCCGTAAAAGAACCAGGCAAAACAGCACCTTCTAACCTATATAAGAAAGGTCGTCTTCTCCCTCTTCAACTCCAGAAACTTCACGAAGTTTTTTCTCCTTCTGCAACCGGCTTAAAATCTCCTCAGTTTGTTTAGCCCTTTCCTCAAGCTCACTCACATCAATCTCAAAATTCAACAAATCCGAAAGAGCATCAAGAACCGCTTGAGCGGAACGAGGATCAACCAACATCCCATGAGTCTCACCAAGCAAAATAGAACCCTCAAAACCCCTCCCCTTCCCCAAACCTAACAACAAACCAGAAACTCCAAGAATCGGACCTGAACCTTCCTCAACATCAATTCCCTGATCACGATAACTTTCCACAATCTCCTCCTTATTCGAAGCGCCAACCACTTTCGGATCTGAAGTCGAATGTTTCCCAGTAGCATAACCACCTAAAGAATAAATCGATTCCACCCCCAAATCCTCCGCAATATCCAACAACCTATTCGTAACTTCATAATGCCCCTCGGACGAAGTAGCTTGAACATCACCAGTTATAATTATCAAGTCTCTATCAGCCGGACAGGTATGATAAAAGCTTATTTTCACCCTGTCAAGAACTCCCTCTTCGGAAACTTTAACATGGTGAGGAAAGTGAAAAGATTTCATTTCTCCAAATTTTTCAGTTTCAAGCTCTTCCACCAGATGATCTGCAGCGAGTTTCCCGACATAACCTATTCCGGGAAGCCCTTCAATTAGGATGGGGTTTTCAAAATCGATATCTTTCATTTTTTCAAATTCGCACTCTGACATTAATTATCTAAATCCATTTCTTCTCTTTTTAATTTACGACGGTACTCGCCGTATTTATCTTCCGGAGAAAACTTCGCTGGATGAGGAGATGCAGTTTCTTCCCCGCATTCAGGACATTTCTCTCGAAATGTATACCTCCCACACTCTTTACATTTCTTCATCTTCAAATTATTCCTCTTTTTCAGTATAAAATTCTCCTGAACCGCCCTCTTCTTCAATCAGCTCCACCGCAGTATCAGCGACAGACCGAAGCACAGATTCAGCCTCCTTATAAGAAGGAGCTGTGACTTGAATACAATAGGTAGGAGCTCCAATATAGGTAATTTCCACTTCAATATCAGAATCGGAATTACTTTCCCGAGCCTCTATAAGCGCATCGCTAACAACCTCAACACCGTTCGAACTAGCGGTTTTCAAATCCACATAACCTTTAACATCCACTATAGGAGGTTCAACGCTAGTTTCTATAAGTTCCATAAGTTCATCTATCCACTCATCCTCAATGTCTAATTCTTCTTCCAAAACCTCGCTTCCTCTCCTAGCCGCCTCCTCGAAAACGGAATAAACTTCATTATGCTCTTCTTGAAGGGGAAAACCAATCTTTTCATAAGCAGTGTCAAGATCCTCATCCAATCTCTTAGCTGCCTGATCTAACAATTTTTCAGCCTTTCTAGCACGTTTCCACTCTTCCGACTTCCAACTCCGTTGGCTATCCTTAACCCGACGAATAGACAAATCAATATGACCTTTATCCTTATCCACCTCCAAAACCTTACAAACAGTCTTCTGATCTTCCTTCACATGTCGTCTAATATTTTTTATCCAACCAGAAGCAATCTCAGAAATATGAACCATACCAATTTTTTCATCATACTCATCCAACCTCATATACGCTCCTTGATCAAAAACCTCATCAACAGTACACATAACTAACTCATTTTTCTCAGGCCATTCCCACCTCCGGCGAACCATCAATAATCACCCCACTATCTCAACTATTTTCGTATTAATCTCTGCTTTGCCACCGGTAGGAGTTGCTAAAGTCTTACCACAAACTTCACAATTAACCTCGCTACTCGCATGGCTGTATAAGACCTGTTTATTATCACAATCCGCACACTGCACTCTCACAAAACACGGACCTTTAGAATCTACCTTAGTCATTTTACTCACCTATTTGAAGATTCGTAGTTCTCGGACCTGTCCTCACTTGTTTCTTCCCGCACTCTTCACACTCTAAAATAATCACTGATTTGTCAGAAACTTTCGGACCGCCCTTCTGCTTCGGTCTCGGTTGTCCTCCGTAACCTTTCTTAACTCTTCTAAACTGTCGCTGCCCCCACTTGTTCTCGCTAGGTTGGCCTGAACTCTCTTTGCTGACCTTATGCTCTCTGTGAGCATTGCAGTTCGGACAATGTGTTCTCATCTTTTTTGGGTATTTCAATATACATCTCTCCTACTTTTCTATGGTGAAAGAGATAAGTTTAAGAGTTTTAGTATTTTCCCCGAATCACCAACCCCTTTTTATTCTAACTCTCCTAGCGAGGCCTTGACCCACCATAAGTTCTGCCGATCTTTTCGGCATGTTTACAATTTCACCGGTTTTGAAGGGGCCGTAATAGTTCATGTCTGATGCTGTTATTGGTTCTGGTACGTCTTTGAGGATTATTATTGAGATGTTTGATATTTCTTCAGGGGGTTTTAGTTCCAGTTCTCCTTCGATTACGGGTTCCAATAGTTGTTCTTGTAAACTTTGGAGTTGTGTTTTAATTTTGTCGAATGCTTCTTTTTCCTCTTTCATAAGTTGTTTTTTATCTTCTTCAAACAATGTGTTTGTTATTTTTAAAATCCGTATCAGATAGACTTCTTGAACCATCGACAAAACATGGGCAAATTCCTCTTGGAGAAGTTCTTTACGAAGATCTTCACTCTCCCTAATCTCCCTCCTTATCTCACCTGCAAAATTCCCACATTTCTCGTAAAACTCATCAGACAGTTCTGACAATTCCCTTTCACTTTTCTCACTTATCCAAACACTTTCTATATCCGAAACACCAAAACCTTCCACAAAATCACCCTTTCAAAAAATTCGGAACAGCTTCTTCAAACGAAAAATTATCAATATCACGAATCTCAACACATTTTCTACTCACCGTAGAATGTAAACTAGAAGGAACACGCAAAATCCTCTTCTTATCAATTGTCACCTTACCATCCGTATATTCCGCATTCAACCGGGTTAAAAAATCCAACAACCTTTTGAAATATTTCGGCCCAATCCCAGGGATTTCCTCCTTAATTTTTTCCAAATCCCCTTCTTTTATCCACTCCAAAATCTTTTCCTTATTCTCCAACAACCTCTCCCCAGCATTTCCACCAATACCGTTTTCGGCCAAATCTTCTTGACTAATGTTTTCGAAAGTTCTTAGTGTTCTTTTTCTGAAAACTTGAGGATAACCCATGGATAGAGAAACATCGGCTGGCTTGATATTTCCAGTGACGTATTCAACAATTTGCGATCTGCCTGCCTGTCCCATTTCCATTATCGAATCGTCAGAAACTCGAATATGAAAACCTCTCCCCGAATAAACAAATGAAATATTTTCCAACCCTAAATCAGAACTTAAAGTATCCCCAAATTCAGCAGTGGTTCGCTTCGCATCCTCCAAACAAAGCTCACAAACATCACCACCAGAACAATCACACCTCTTAA
>CAZSNS010000012.1:16082-40521 GCA_964608515.1 Hadarchaeota archaeon (SeqCode) | reverse complement strand
AGGGCCCGTAGCTCAATTGGCTAGAGCGCTCGGCTCATAACCGGGCGGTTGAGGGTTCGAGACCCTCCGGGCCCATACAATTTTTTATTCTTGTTTGTAGTTGAAGAGTTTGGAGTATACGCAATTTTTTGGGGGGATTTTTAGAGATTCTTCTGGTTCGGTAGAAAAGGGTGCTTTTATGTTTTTGAATAATACTGCTGGAATTCTTTCGTTTGCTTCTCCCATGACTAGTTGCGCTGCGGTTGCTATTTGGTCGCCTATCCCTCGGAATGTGATTTGTAGTTCTCGGTCGTACAAGTCCTTTTGTGTTCGACAGTCTAGGACTTCTTTTATTCCGCTCGTTCCGAGTGCTTGACCGGTTGTTCCTCGTCTTAGCGGGTTTACATGACTGTCGCTGATAACTATTCCTATTTTTTTGCCTGTTTTTTGTTTGAATTTTTTTCTAAGATTTTTTGATTCTTTTTTCGGATTTTTGGGGAGTAGTAGGGCTTTTCCGGGTGGAACATTTGTTCTGTCCACCCCTGCGTTAATTCTCAGCATTTTGTCTTTGATTGTAAGCATGCATTCATTGAATGGGGTTAGAACTTCGTCAGACTCTTGTAGGATTATTTCTACAAATTTTTCGTCAAGACCGGTCTTTTTTGCTAAATCTTTCGCCTCATCACTAGGTGTTACGTTATTGATTTTTTTAATCCGATTAGAAATTGTAGAAACAACGCTCGAGGCGATAACCAAAACATCTTCGTCTTCAAATTCTACTTCGTTTTTCTCTTGAATAGAATCTAAAATTATATCAACAAGATCATCCCCCGGTTCAATTAAAGGAGTTCGGATACCAATAACTCTCATCTACTCACCCTCACTATCTTGAATGGCTTCCATAATTCTCACAAACTGAGAAGTCTCTCCCGGATCATGAGTTCTAATAATATCCACCACCGATTTCATAACCCCAACACCAGTAGCACCCAAAGACCCCGGCAACCTTTCAGAAGGATCCTCAATATCCAAAGTTTTCCCAATAAACGACTTCCTCGAAACACCAATACAAACAGGCCGGCCCAGTTCCTTTAACCTTTTCAAACCTGCTAAAATTTCAAGATCTTTTTCAGCCCCACGTCCAAATCCAATACCCGGATCGATAGCTATCTTGCTCAAATCTATGTTTTCTTCCTCACAAATTTGAAGACTTTCTTCCAAAGCACTCATGACCTCTTCCATATCTTCAATATCTTTCCTATCTTTTTCTGCAGTTCTCAATCTTCCAAAAATCTTGTTCGCCATCAGAATCTCATAACAATCGAACTCTGCAACGACTTTTGACATCTCGGTATCAGCCTTGAACCCGCTAATATCGTTAATTATGTCGGCTCCATTTTCTAACGCTTCTCTTGCTACTTCCGATCTTTGAGTATCTACGGACACCGGTTTGTCTACTCTTTTTTTCACGGCTTCCAACGCAGGAATAAGCAGATTTTTTTCCTTTTCTAAAGAAATTGGTTTTACTCCAGGTCCGGTAGACATAGCTCCTATATCTATGATTTGTGCTCCGTTCTCGATCATTTTTTCCGCTTGTTTTCCTGTGTCTTCGGCATTCTCGACTAATGACCCTTGGTAGAATGTTTTTGGCGAAAGGTTTAGAATACCCATTATTATTTTTTCGTCGAGTGTTATTCCAGCAAATTTCTCGGTCATGGTATCAGTTTTGGTTTGTGGTCAACCTTGTATTACTGGTGTGTTTTTATTTTAAGAATTGCATTTTTCGTAATTGTTTAGCCTTTTTCACTTTTTGAGGTGTGTTTTGTGACTTCACACGTGTGAACTACTTCCCTCTTACCTCGATATTGAATTACCTACTAGGACCACTTTGAAAGTGAAATACTTTTATAACGAATACGATATTCACACGTGTGAACTGTCGGAAAACTGTTGTCTAACGTATCCCGCTTATTTATATGATTTTTTCTCTTTTTGAGAGAAATACGTCCTAACTGGTTAAGGGAGTTCACACGTGTGCACCAAAACGGATTTTGAAACGCTTTTCACTTGGGAAATCGGTAGGGAAGCTGATGGGAGGCGATGGTTCTATAAGAGACTGGAGCGAATGAATTCGGATATTCCAAAATGTGGATGGAAGAAAATTGGCGGGTCCGTTTATCTGGTTAAGGAAGAATCCACCCATAAATTTGAAGAATTACTTCTAGATTTCGAAGGTCCGAACGTTACTTGGCAAAAATTCAGATTGAAGACAGAAAAGACATAATTTTGGGGATATAGATCTAGCAAAATTACTAAACAGATTCTATTTTTCTTTTGTTGGTTTAGTTCGTTTTTCCGACGAATTTAAAGTATCCATATTAATAGTAAAGATAAGTGTTTGAGAGGTATATTATGAGGTTAGTACCGATTGAAAAGATTCCGTTGGTGGAGGAAGGCGACGATATTGGTGAATTGATTTTGGATTCTATAGAAAGTCAGAATCTAAAAGTGGAAGATAGAGATGTTTTTGTGATAGCTCAAAGTATTGTTTCTAAATCCGAAGGCAATATTGTAGATTTGGAAGATATCACACCAAGTAAGAGGGCTAAAGAGATATCGAAAAAGATAGATCATAGTCCTAGCGAGGTTGAAGTTATTTTACGAGAAACTAAAGAGGAGATTAGATCGAATCACGTTTTCATTTCAGAAACAAAACACGGTTTCATCTGCGCTAACGCTGGTGTGGACGCCTCTAACATAGAAAAAGGAAAAGTTACAATTTTGCCGGACAGTCCTGACGAAAGCGCTCGAAAAATCAAAGAAAAAATTGATAAAAAAACCAACTCAAATGTTGCCGTCATAATATCAGACAGTTGGGGAAGGCCATTTAGACTCGGAGCTGTAGGGTTTGCCATAGGTATAGCGGGAATGAAATCGCTAGTTGATTTGAGAGGTAAACAGGACGCTTATGGTAGAGAATTGGAAACCACGATGATTTCACCACCGGACTCAATAGCTTCTGCAGCTTCGTTAAAAATGGGGGAGGCTGACAAAAAAGTTCCAGTTGTAATAGTTAAAGACGCACCTTACGAAAAAGGAAAAGGGAATACCTCTGAATTATTACGTTCTGAGGAAGAAGATTTGTTTAGGTGATTACCATCTTAACACTTTTTTCAGGAGGCACCGGAACTCCAAAACTTCTTCAAGGCCTTGTTGAGTTGGTTTCTCCAGATGATATTACGGTTATCGCGAATACTGGTGAGGATGTTGAGGTTTCGGGATTGAAGGTTTCTCCTGATTTGGATACGGTAGTTTATACTCTGGCTGGGATGATTGATGAGGAAAAATGGTATGGGGTGGAGGATGATTCTTTTGAAACTCATGAGATGCTTTCCGAGCTTGGACATGAAGAACTTTTGAAAATAGGAGATAGAGATAGAGCGGTAAAACTTTACAGAACGATTAGAATGGAAGAAGGCGCTACTCTCTCTCAAGTTACTGGAGAAATTTGCGAGGCTTTAGATGTTAGTGCTACCGTATTACCGATGACTGATGATAAAGTTAGGACCCAAATTGTTACGGACAAAGGAAAAATGCCTTTTCACAAATATTGGGTGGCTAGAGGAGCAAAGGATCAAGTTAAGGACGTAAATTTTTTGAATTCAAAAAAAGCAAACCCAGCGCCTGGAGTTATAGATTCTTTGAAAAATTCAGATAATATCATTATCGGACCAAGCAATCCTATGACAAGTCTTGGACCGATATTGTCAATAGATGAAATTCGTTCAACTTTAGAAAAAAATAGAGAAAAAGTCTTAGCAATAAGCCCCATCATAGGTGAGGCTCCTGTCAGTGGCCCCACTGGTGATTTGATGGATGGGTTAGGGTATGAGGTGACTTCTGTGGGAGTTGGTCAAATCTATAAAGATATTGTGAATACTTTTTACGTTCATGAGGAGGATGAGGATATGGTTCCAAAAATTGAGGATTTAGGATTAGATGTTTATCTTGCTGATATTTTGATTTCGGACAAGTCTTCCAAGATAGAGTTGGCTGAGAAAATTCTTGAAACCATTGGTTATGAATAATTTTAGAAAAATTTAGACTTAGCTAGGTTCGATTGAAATAGCCTCATGGGGGCAAGAAGTTTCGCAAGATAAGCACTCCACACATTCAGGCATGTTGTTTTCTATTCTAAGATCCACTGAGTCTTCTTCATCTTCAACTTGTTCATGAAACTTTTTCACAGCTTCTCGATTCTTTACTTCACCATCTTTCGGTTTACACCATCTTCCATTTTTGCTTTCCTCCAAAATCATTACAGGACATACTTTCGCGCATGAACCGTCTCCTGTACACTTATCATAGTCATAAATCACTACAGGCAAATCATCACCTTCCTAACTATTTTTAACATGATTAGGTGAAACTCTCCTCCCTTAAATCATTAGGAACAGAGCACTATTCTTGAAAACATTCAAAATAGAGAAAATAACTACCCGGACAAAATCTCATAGGTAGTAGTCCTTTGTCTTGGTATCCTATTAATCTCGCTAATCAAATTCCTAATCTCACCAGGCTCCAATTCTTGCAATTCCCCACCAGCAGCTCTGGTAATATTCTCCTCCATCAAAGTCCCCGAAAAATCATTAGCTCCCGCATTCAAACTTCTCTGAGCAAGCTTAGGGCCTAGTTTTACCCATGAGGTTTGGATGTTTTTGATTTGGTTTATGAGCATTATTCTGCAAACTGCGTGAATTTTTAGATGGTCTTCCGGATTCATTTTCTTCATGTTTTTACTTTTTTGGAGTTCTGTGTTTTCGCTTGCAAAGGCTAGGGGTACGAGTTCTGTAAATCCTTTGGTTTCTTTTTGGATCTCTCTTATCTTGATGAGGTGGGATGCGATTTCTTCAGAATTTTCTATATGTCCGTACATGATAGTGGCTGTTGTTGGAATATCTAACCGGTGACAAGTTTTGATTATTTTTTCCCACTTTTCTGCGCTGATTTTTTTAGGACAGATAATTTTTCGAACTCTTTCCGCTAGTATTTCTGCAGCTGTTCCTGGGACTGAGTTCAATCCGGCATCCTTTAGTTTTTGAAGAGTTTCTATAATTCCAAGGTTGGCTTTTTTACTCATAAATTCAATTTCCGCGGGCGAATAGGCATGAATATGGATTTCCGAGGAGGTGTTTCTAATCGCTTCTAAATATTTTAAATAGTCTTCAAAGGAAAGGGAAGGATTCAACCCACCTTGTAAACAGATTTCTGTTGCTCCTCTTTCGACAGCTTCTTTAGTTCTTTTACTTACTTCTTCTCTACTAAGAGTAAACGAGTGGGATTTGGTATTATCTGCGTTGAATGCGCAAAATTTGCAAGAATTCTTACAAATATTTGTGAAATTAATATTTCGATTTATAACATAAGTTACAGTATCTCCCACGTACTTTCTTCTTAACTTATCCGCCACCTTTACCAAACTGTCCATTTCTTCACCCTCAGCTTCCAAAAGACGCTTCCCTTCCGCCACGGAAAGCTCTTCTCTGTCTAAAGCCTTCTCTAAAATTTCGCTAAATTCTGAGTCCATGGTTTCAAAAGTTTCTTTCAATCTTCCACCTTCCTATATCCTTTTCGATCGGAAAGCTTGCTGACTACTTTTTCAACTTCGGAACTCATAAATTTAGAATCTTTGACAAATTTAGGATGAATCGGAAGCCTCTCCTTCAACTCAAAACCAGCTCCCTTCACAACGTTTTCCAAATCAGAAACATCAGGCCAAGATTTTTCTGGATTTATGAAGTCTGGCGTTATTTTTGATACTCCTCCAAGGTCATTTACTCCTGCCTGAAAAAAATCTTCATATTTTTGAATTAGGTTGGGTGGAATTTGAATATTCATATTTGGCATTATCTCTCTTGCTAATTCGACAGTGTTTACAATTTTTGAATGGTTGAGAGGTTTTTTGTCTTCCATGGGCGTTCCCTCTTTCGGCATAAACGGTTGTATAATCACTTCTTGGATATGGCCGTACTTTTTTTGGATTTCTTTAAGTTTTGTTAGAGAGTTTATCCTGTCTTCTTGAGTTTCTCCTATACCTACTAAAAGTCCAGTCGTAATTGGAACTTTAAGTTCACCCGCGTTTTTGATCATTTCCAACCGAAGCCTAGGTTTCTTTCCCGGACTTTCTTCATGGGCTGATAAATCAGCCACGGATTCAAGCATCAAACCTATACTTGCATTCCATTTTCGTAAACGAGCAATCTCGGCTTTTTCCAAAATCCCTGCATTTGTATGGGGTAGTATTCCTTTTTCCAATAGTTTCTCAGAAAGATAGACAAGATAATCAACAGTACTTTCGTAACCCCACTCATCTAGTTTTTCCCTCATAATATCATATTCTCCCTCAGGACGTTCACCAAGTGTTATTAGAGCTTCTGTACAACCAGTTTTCTTTGCTTTTTTAACGAGGTTCATAACCTCTTCTTCGGACATTATCCAAGCTTCGTTCTCGGGTTCTCGTTTGAATCCGCAATAGGAGCAATTATTCCTGCACAAGTTGGTTATAGGGAGAAAAACATTTCTAGAGAATCTTACAATATTTTTCTTCCGAACTTTTTCAGAGCTTGAATCGGTTTCAATGCTTCCTTCAGTTTTCATAAAAATCCAATCTCATTTTTGAATGATAATTAAATCGAAATCTTTGATTTATTTTGAAACGTATTAATTATCAAGTTAAGCTCTTATGAGATAAGTATTAGGAAAAATTCCTAAATCAATTAAAAGCAAACAGGGTTGATAAGTGTAAAAATAGTAGATAATAAGATAATAAAAATCGGAGAAGAAGCTAGGTCGTTTTTTAGGTTTTTAATTCTTTCTCCGGCGGTTGAAATGGGCTCCTATTTTTCTTTCTGGACGGGTTAGTTTTGCGGAGCGGGTCGCTACTTTTTAGCGTGATTGTTAGATGTTTTTCAGAATTCTATGGCTCCATCCTGTGGATTGAGGAGATTGGACCCTAAATCTACTAAGTCTTCGAAAAATTTTCCTTCTTCTGCGGATTCTATGAGTGATTTAGTTGAAAAAGCTCCGAACATTACCAGGCCTTCAGTGGTTTTTGCGGCATCATCTATTTGGTTTTTGACGGACGATACGAATGGTATTTCTATCTCTAAGCTGCTGTCTACTTCTATTTTTCCTTCGTCTTCATCATATTCGATTGATATATTTTTCATAAAGTCACCCCCTTCTTAACCTTTTCACGACATTAAATGGTTTCTAAAGGTATAAAAGGGTAATGATTTTTAAAACTATTGTCTCTAATTTTTCCGTAATCCCACATGAAAATTATTCTTAATAACACTTACGGGATAAAAAAATTAGCTAATTTACCTGTAAATCTGTTCTGAATTTTAAGAGAAATTAGAGTTAAAAGTTTGAGAATTAAGCCGTCATTTCTCACGCTTAAGAAATAGTACTAGTGAGAAGTGAAAATTAGAAGTTAATGTCTAAGCTAGAAGAAACGAGAGTTTGGGATTAATTTTTTTTAATTAATTCTCAAGTTAGAGAGGGTAAAATGAAACTAGATACCAGAATTTTGATACCTATTAAAAATCTCTCAGAATCTAAGACAACATTTTCCGATAAATTTTCACTTGACCAAAGGAAAGAGCTAACACTTTCTATGCTCGAGGATTTGCTAAGTGTCGCTAAAAAAGTAAAACCGGTTGAAACAGCTGTAGTAACTCCCGATAATGAAGTTAAAGAATTTGTGAAAAAGAGGGAGGCAGAAGTTATCCTAGAACCCGATGTTGGCTTGAATAGGGCTTTAGATATAGCCATTGGTGAGTCAATAGATTCCGGTTTCGGTTCTGTTTTGATATTCCCGGGGGATGTCCCGCTGATAAAACCTGAAGATATACAAGGAATTTTGGATTTGACCGATGATGAACGTAGTGTTGTGATTACTCCTTCTAAGGAAAAGGGAACTAATGCATTATTTTTACGCCCTCCTGATGTGATAGAATTGAAATTTGGGGGGGAGAGTTTTCCTGATCATGTAAAGGAAGCCCGTTCGAAAGATATTAAGCCTCGTATTTACCGGTCTGAGAATTTAGAGAGGGATATTGACGAGCCGTCTAATTTGATTAAAGTGGAAACTTTAGGACAAGGGACAAAGACTCATACTTTTTTGAATTCTTTGAAATGAGATTTTTTAAGATACTGAAGTTTTTCCGTTATCCACGTAATTCTTTATTAGTTTTAATGGCCAGTCTTTCGGAAGTTCGTTTACACCGGAATTTAGTTCGATTTCGTCTCCAGCTTTGGTTTCTATAGAACATTCTTCTGAGAGAACTGCTTCTCCGTCACTCGACATCGACAAAAGGCGAGAGTCGTGAAAATCAGTGATGGGGATTATTTCGAACACTTCTCGAGAATATAAAGAACGGGAAGAATTTTTAGGACTATTTTCCAACGAATCGATAATCACTTCATCCCCTCCCGAAAAATTAGTTCTGGAAATTATCGCTTTAACATTTAAACCTATCTGATTTTCCTTAAGAAGCGAAGAGTGACCCCCGACTATAGTAATATATTTTTGCCGGGTAACATGGACAGGATATTCAAAATCTCCCATTGCCATTAAAAATCTCTCACCTATCGATATTAAAAATGCCGATAGAAAAATCTCTATCAAAAATGATAATCACACACAAAAAATCGAACTAAACATCAAAATACTCGAATCTCTAAAAACTTCAAACTTTCACTAATCTATCTAGAGCCCTAATAATACCGGGATGTGTTCGAAGGAATAATATATACCGAATATGAGCAATGTTAGACCGGAAGCTATCAAAAGACCCTTATAAAAACCACTTCCGATTATTTCCTTACCTCGATGTACGGAATAAGAAATCGCACTGTACCAGCCTAAATCGGCTGAGAAATGTCCCAAGATCCAAAAAATTCCTCCAGCTAGTCCTGCAGTAGTAATCGCTCCTATCAGTGTGGCCAGTCCCACAGTCATCCACCATAAAGCCACGGCAGGATTAAGTATAGTACTGTAAAGAATACCTCCAACGATCGGATTATGGTCTTTTCCCATAACCTCGTCCGAAGATTCTGGAGGATTTCGACTTTTTGAAAGGATAATGATTCCTAAACCGAGCAACAGAATCCCTCCAACACTCCCGATGATTCTTTCCAAAAATCCGCTTTGCAATAAGGTTTTCAGACCGAAAGCTGCTAAAAATAAGATTCCCAACTCCACTAGTATATGGCCTAGAGCGGCCAATAGTCCTGTTTTTGCTCCGGAGTCGAGTGTTTTCATGCTTACGAATGCTAGGAGTGGTCCTGGGAACAGTACTCCGGATAGTGCGATTGAGAATCCTACTCCAAATTGGATTAATAATTTCCACATTTTTCTTTTTCAAAGTAGTTTTGAACTCATAAAGTTTTTCATTGTACAATTTTGTACACCAAAGTTTTAAATAAGGCTATTGGAAAGGATTACGAGATACCATGGAACAAACGAAAATACTCCTAGAAGACAACGAAATCCCTAAAAAGTGGTACAACATCCAAGCCGACATGCCAGAACCACCAGAACCACCAGTCAATCCTGAAACAAAAGAACCCGCAGGACCGGAAGATCTGAAACCGATCTTTCCAATGCCAATAATTGAACAAGAGATGAGCCAAGAGAAATGGATACCAATCCCAGAAGAAGTCCGACAAATTTACAGTTTATGGAGACCGACCCCTCTATATAGAGCTAGACGGTTGGAAAAAGCCTTGGATACACCTGCTAAGATTTACTATAAATGGGAAGGAGTTAGTCCACCTGGAAGTCATAAACCCAACACCGCGGTACCTCAAGCTTACTATAATGCAAAAGA
Source organism: Hadarchaeota archaeon (SeqCode) (assembly GCA_964608515.1). Taxonomy (GTDB): domain Archaea; phylum Hadarchaeota; class Hadarchaeia; order Hadarchaeales; family JAGGTB01; genus CAYLJV01. Next base: position 30,646 of record CAZSNS010000012.1, on the reverse strand, counting down.
AGGAACCACACGTTTATCGACAGAAACAGGCGCAGGACAATGGGGTAGCGCTCTAGCCTTTGGAGCCTCATTTTTTGATATAGATGCCAGAGTGTACATGGTAAGAGTAAGTTACGACCAAAAACCGTACCGGAGGACGCTAATGCAAATTTGGGGAGCTGAATGTGTACCTAGCCCGAGCGAACTTACAGAATACGGGCAAAAAATGTTAGAAGAAGATCCCGATACATCTGGAAGTTTGGGAATGGCGATTGGCGAAGCGGTTGAAGATGCGGCTAAAAATGATGATACAAATTATTCTATCGGCAGCGTATTGAATCATGTCGTTTTACATCAAACTATAGCTGGGTTGGAAACCAAAAAACAGTTTGAAAAAATAAATGATTATCCAGACTCTTTATTTGGATGTGTAGGTGGCGGTAGTAACTTTGCAGGAGCGGTCTTTCCGTTTGTACAGGATAAGCTGACTGGAGAAAAACAAAATCTCAAAGTAGTAGGGTGTGAACCTGAAGCATGCCCGACGCTCACAAAAGCACCTTATGCTTATGACTTTGGAGATTCGGCAGGATTAACCCCACTACTAAAAATGTATACGTTAGGTCACGAATTTGTTCCACCTCCAGTTCATGCTGGAGGATTAAGATACCATGGGGATTCACCTTTAGTCTGTAAACTCGTAAAAGATGGATATATTGATGCTAGTGCATATCACCAAACAGAGGTATTCGAAGCCGCGATTCAATTTGCTAAGACTGAAGGACATGTGGTAGCTCCAGAAACAGCACACGCAGTTAAAGGAGCAATTGACGAAGCAAAAAAATGTAGGGAAACAGGAGAAGAAAAAACAATATTCTTCGCAAACAGCGGGCACGGTCACTTCGACCTCTCAGCCTACGTAGAATACTTAGACGGAGAACTTGAAGACTTCGAATATCCAGAAGAGTTAGCTGGAGAATCATTAGAAAATGTTCCCGATGTAGAAAAATAAAATAGTATAAGTAATTACCCCAAAATTTCCCTCTTTTTAAAAACCTTCAATATTTTCACCGTCCAATTTATAAGATATTTGATTCATATAGAGGAATTTTTAATAAGTTGGTCAAACGGATAGTAGTTCAATATTTTCTTTAAGATATCTCTAAATTTTCCCATACTTGAAGAACATAGGATTTACAAATTTATTGTGAGATTTACTGATTATTAATTCGATAGGTAGATTTCTGGGATAGCTAGGCGGTCTCAGAGTGTGTAACTTTAAAATACCCAGATTAAGAAAGAATATTCAAGTCCTATAATAGGACCGTTTCATGAAAAGAAATTATCCCGAGTTTAGGTACCCCAAGGCTGAAGGGAATCTTGTCAGTAGAATTTCTTTTAATTATAAAGTTCTCCACTTTGATTTTGGATTTTTTGTGAATAATGGAAGAGAAATTCCGTTTTTGTGGGATGGTTTTGATGTATAGTTTTTTATATTCTAAGATTGGTAGTCTTTTCAGCTTAATGAGGTCCTTGAAGAGACGGGCTGAAAGTTTTGAAAAGGGTATTTCTGGCTTAGCTGTTATATTGGCTTTGGTCATTGCTTCGGCTGGGTCTCTAATTTTGGTTTCTAGTAGTCCGACCTTTAGGGAAATCGGAGTTTCTGATAATAATGAGAATAAAACGGATGATAACTATGCTCAACATGTTTCTTCTGATAAAGCGGTAGATAATTTGGATGAGAATGTTTCAGATGAAGAAGATGGAGAGAAAAAAGATAGTTATGAAAATTTTGAGATTTTACTTGGAAATATAAATGCTGGTGAAAAAACAATAGTGGACCTTGGATCCGATGATAACTTTTTGAAGAATATTGAGATAACTACTTCGGAAAACATATCTGAACTAAAGATTTATCTCGAGAAAACGAATAATCCAAAAGAATATCTCAGTCCTAGCGAGGGTGAAGTTTTCAAATATTTTGATATTCATTCGGATGTATCTGATAATTCTGTCGAAAATGTTTCTATTACTTTTAGTGTTCCTATCAATTGGGTGGAGAAAAATAATCTCGAAAAAGAGATATCCCTCTTAAAATATCAAGACGGTTGGAAAAAACTTTCAACTCGGTTCGTCGAAGAAAACGAAAATAGATATTATTTCAAAGCAAAAACTTCCGGTTTTCATAATTTTGCTACAGCTTACTTAAAAAAAGAACAAAACCTCACTCCAATTAAAAAATCTGAGGAAGAGTCAAGACCTTCAGCATCCAGCGGATTGGGAAGATTTAGAGATTTTTCAACTTTGGAGGGTGTCCCCCGTGCATGATTTGACTTCTAAAATTTTTGACTCAATCGCCACTTTAAAACAGGTTTTAGAAAAGAGAATTAAGAAACCCAAATTGAAACCATCGAAACTTTTTGTATTCGTAGTTCTGGGTTTATTGTTGAGTAGTTCGCTACTTTTATTTGGAACTGAAACCGCTTCCGCACCGTCCGGTCCTTGGATTTCGGATGAGTGGGAATATCGTAGGAAAATTACTATCGACGCTCCTATGGCGAGAGATAATTATGAAGTAAAACTCAGTTTAGACCCTGATGCTTATTTTAGGAAAAGTAGCTCCGACCCTGATTGGAGCGACATTCGATTCACTAACGAGAGCGGTGAGTTTTTGGATCACTGGTTGGAACCCGATTTTCATGGGTGGGATGAATACGACGACGGCATATTTTATGTGAGAATACCTCAACTTCAGAGCGGAACGAACACCATATATGTTTTTTATGGAAATAGCAATGCATCTTCCCAATCAGACCCCTACGCGACTTTTCAGGCTGACATGTTTGACGATTTCACGAAGTACACACAAGATACACAATATGAAGCAGACAGTGAAATGGGAAATTCACCCTGGTACACGTGGGCCGGAACAGGAGGATCTACCGACGATTACGCCGAGTTCACAAACAATCAACTTCATATACAGGTAGATACAGGCGCAACTACGGAATGGAGATCGGCAGCAAGATCAATACCAAAAGCAACTAACGATGGTTATACATTTACAACGAAGTTTAGAACTGGAGTAGATGGAGAGAAAGACCAACAGGAACTATTTGCAAACAGCGATACTTCAGCAGGTAGGCCCAAAGCTTCGACGGGTTATGGGATTTGGACTAAGGCAAATGATGATGTTTTCGGCTGGGAGAGGGATGATGATGGAGGTCGGACTCGGACGTCGGCTAATTATACTATAGATGGGGGTGATGGTAGTGCAGGTCCTTGGTATAGGAGGACATTGCAGTGGGCAGGTGATTCAGGTGGTGATAATCAAAAGTTTTGGATATATGATTATTCTACAGACGGTATGGATGGTTGGTATATTGTTGGTGGAGATAGTACATATTCCTCTTTTGATAACTTCCAGCTTTCAGGTTATGCCGGTCTTTATGATTTAAACGATTATTATTGGGATTATGTTTTTGTGAGAAAATATAACGAAGATTTATCTTGGACACTTGGTTCGGAAGATGATGAATCCCCTAAGACTTCTAATGTTATGGTGGAGGGTTTCTCTAGCGGTACTGAGGGTATCCAACATATAACTGATCATTCTCCGGTTATAGAGTGGAGTTTCTCGGATCCGAACAATTCCCAACAGGCGTATGAGGTTGAAGTTTGGAATGAATCTGGCGGTACAGGTACTAATATGTTGGATACCGGAAGTGTTTCATCGTCGACGAAATCTCATACTTATAATGGTTCTTCTTTGCAGGACGGAGCTACATATTATGCGAGGGTTCGGACCCAAGATGCAGACGAATGGTCAAACTGGTCAGAAACTGAATTCAGAATGAATACCGACCCAAATCCCCCCACTGACTTGACCCCGTCAGATAAAGTTTCGACAACAACAGTTGATCTCGGGGCGACCGTTTCCGATAATGAAAGTGATTCCATGGACGTGTATTTTTACGATGATTCTGATGATAGTTTGATAGGGATAGATAATGGAGTTTCGAGCGGGGGTAAGGCTACCGTTACTTGGTCAGGTTTAGCCAAGGGTAATAGTTATAGTTTTTACGTCAAAGCGAATGATGGGTTTGAAACAGGTAATGCTAGTAGCGTTCAAACGTTTACAGTCACTCCACCCAATCAATGGTTCTTCGACAACTGGAGCAAAGGCAAATGGGACACATCGATCACACCATACAGTCCATCAGACGCCCTCTCCCTAATCGGAAAAGACAGTAAAGCATTTTGGCAATTCGAAGATGACGTTCTTGATGACATAACCAACGATTCTACATCTTATAATAACCACGGTACTATGAAGACCGGAATATGGTTAGACGGATGGAGTTATCGAAGAAAAATAACAATCGACGCACCTCAAGCGAGAAGTGATTATGAATTAAAACTCAGCCTGGATCCTGACGCTTATTTCAGAAAAAGTTCTTCTAGCCCTGATTGGAGCGATATGCGGTTCATGAACGAAAGTGGACAACTTTTGGATTATTGGAGAGAACCCGGTTATGAAGCTGATGCTTATGATGACGGAACTTTTTATGTGAGAATACCACAGCTTGAGAGTGGCACAAATATCATCTACGTTTTTTATGGGAATAGCAGTGCCTCTTCTATTTCGGACCCATATGCTACATTTCAAGGAGATATGTTCGACGATTTCACAAAATGGAATACTGGAAGTGAGGATGATGGCCAAGTGACAGATTCTCCTTGGTATACAGGTAATGGGGATCATAGTAGTTATGTAGAGGTTACTTCGGGTAATTCTCTTTATTTTAACTTAGGTAGTGGAACGTTTAGTGGGAATAGACAATCGGCGAGAAGGGATGGCTTTGTTTCCGATACAGGGTATGCTCTTGTAGGTAAATATTACCCGCATGATGAAGATTATATGGGGGAATCCATGTTAGGGGCTGGTACTCTAACTAGCGATGATGATAAGCCCGGTGATGCATATACTTCCACCCCCCATACTAATCAAGATTATTACGATCTGTGGAGATGGGATGATGGTGGTAAGGGAGCGACTTATAGTGGACCGGACCCTGGAACTTTAGATAAGCAAAAATGGTATAGACAGGAGTTAACTTGGGAGGGGAATGATTTTGACCTTTCTCTATATGATTATTCAGACGGTACAGGGGGAAGTGTGTTATCCTCCTTCTCAGAAACAGACAGTACCTATTCCAGTTTCAATAAAATAATAATTTCTCAATATACTGGAGGGGCTTGTGATATTTATTGGGATTATGTTTTCGTGAAAAAACATAATAAGAGTTTATCTTACTCTCTTGACGACGAAACAACTAGGGCGGAGCATTATCCGGACCAAGTTTCTGGTAAGTCCGGGTCTGCTTTGACTTTTGATGGGGAGGGGGGTTATGCGCGGGTTTCCGATAGTTCTAGTTTGAGCGTTACAGGTGATTTGACTATTTCTTTCTGGATGAAACCTACAAACATTTCAAAAGGACGGCAAACCATTATCGAAAAAGCCTATGATGGAGAATTCGAGATAACTCTAGAGGACGATGGGGGAATGTCATTCTACCATGGAAACGGAACCGATTACTACAACGGGGCTGATATCTATCCTTCCGGCACGTTTAATAATAATGAGTGGTTTCATGTCACGGTTACTAGGTCTACGAGTGATGATACGATAAAGGTGTACAAAAATGGTGAGCAAGTAAACTCTGACACGTTCTCCTACCAACCTTCCTCCACCTCACAAGATGTTATAGTAGGGAGTAGGGAAGTTAGCTGGGGATGGTATCCTCATTGGTATAAAGGTAAAATCGACGAGCTCGCGATTTTTGACAGAACATTGACTAAAGAGGAAGTTAAAAGTTTATGGGCAACGGGAACTGCTTATTATCCTTTCGAAACTGGTTTTGGCAGTACTGTTTATGATAGTTTTGGAAATAATGGCGGGACTATAAATGGAGCGAAGTGGTCTTCACAAGGATATTATGATAATACATTAGATTTTGATGGTAGCGACAATGTTGAAGTTCCTCATAATTCGAATCTGAATATTACGGACGAGATTACTTTAGATGCTTGGATTTATCCTGATACTTTTTCTGGGGAAGATTTCATAGTTAATAAATATGATTGGAGTAACAGCACCGGTTATAGTCTAGGTTTAGATAGCGGTCAATTATTGTTCAAGATGGGAGATGGTTCTAGTTTACATACACTAAGGTCGAATTCAATGTCTACAGGTGAATGGCATCATGTCATTGGAACATACGACGGTTCGACAATGAAAGTATATGTCGATGGGCAAGAAGAAGGAGCTAATAGCGTTTCCTTTACAATTGACCCCTCCACAAATCCTTTAGTTATTGGAGAGGCAAGTGATAGTTCTGGATATTACTTTGATGGGAAGATTGATGAAGTTCGAGTCTTTTCTAAAGCTCTCACACCAGAACAGGTGAGCATGATAGCTTATGATGAATTTAGCGATTTGAAGAGCGGCAAGTGGTCCGCGCCAATTCGAGACATGGAAACTAATAACAAGGCAGGGGTGGAAAACGTGCATTTCTATGCTTCTCTAGGGAGTGGCGAGGATCTTTACGGGAGAATAAGAGTTGACGAGGACGACGATGGGTTAGTCGAAGATAGTACCGACTGGACTTTGTTGAATGGCATGTTAGACGGTGAAGATGGAGCATGGAGCATACCAAATGTTCCTAACGGTTACAGGTTCCAAGTGGAGTTCAAACTCGTAGCGGATAGCACAATATCTTCAAGCACGGTTTTGGATAATTACACGTTACTAATCGATAATATACCCCCTAACGTGAGTATATCACAACCCTACGAAGGGATAGAAATCAAAGGAGGAACCAGTTACACGATCAAGTGGAACGGTCCAACGGATGATAATCCCGATAATGTGAAAATTGAGAATTCGTTCAATGGCGGAACTAATTGGTCCAATATTGTTCTTGGTGAATCGGATGACGGTTCTTATACTTGGAATGTCCCCACTGTAACCACCTCTCAAGCTAAGATTCAACTAACGGCCACCGACAAATTCGGATTCACCGGATCCGACAATACTGGAACATTCATCATAGATTCTACAAGTCCTGCCACCCCTTCAAATATCTCAGCTAGTCCTAGTTCCTGGACCAATGAGAATTCATTCGATATAAGTTGGAACAATCCCTCCGATCTGACTGGAATATCAGGAGCGTACTACAAGCTTGATTCAACACCCAACAACCAGACAGATGGAACATTTGTCTCCGGTGATAATATCACTAATATTTCAAATATTTCGGTTTCAGGAGATGGAGAGCATGATATATACGTTTGGCTGAAAGACGGAGTAGGAAATATCGATCACGGAAACGCAGCATCAACTACATTAAAACTTGACACTACAAGTCCAAATGCTCCTGAAAATATTTCGGCTAGTCCTAGTTCCTGGTCCACTGATAATTCTTTCGATATAAGTTGGGACAACCCTTCCGATCTTTCTGGAATCTCAGGAGCTTACTACAGTCTTGATTCACCACCCTCAGGCTCCACCGATGGGACTTTAGTTGACATCAATGGTATTGATAATATTTCAAATATTTCGGTTTCAGGAGATGGAGAGCACGATATATACGTTTGGTTAAAGGACGGAGTAGGAAATATCGATCACGGAAACAGAACTTCGACTACTTTGAAACTCGACACTACCAATCCGGGGTCGTGGCAAAACGGTCCTTCAGGTTGGAAAACTACTCAGACTCCAGATGTTAGTATCGATGTTAAGGATGTTACTTCCGGGTTGGATATCTCTACTGCTGAATACAGATATTCCACTGATGGGGGTAGTTCGTGGTCTAGTTGGAATTCAGCAAGTAGTACAGGAACCGATGGAACCACTAGCTTAGAAACTATAACCGCGAGTAACGTTCAGTTCAACCAAGACAGCGAAACCCAGAACAAGATAGAGTTTAGAGTTACCGACATAGCAGGTTTGACAGCGGCATGTTCGCAGAAGACAGTCAAAATTGACTCGACCGCACCATCATCGACACCGGGAAATCTGCATCCGACAGAAGGAGTGTCTGTGGGAGAGCCTATCACTTTCAAATGGTCCAAAGTAACCGACTCATTATCCGGACTGGCTTCTTACACAATCCAAGTGGATAACAATTCGGACTTTTCATCACCGATCGTCTACGAAAACACAAAAGTGATGGAAAACTCTCACTGGTACGGCTTCTCCGACTACGGAGACCATTACTGGAGAGTAAAAGCAGTAGATAACGCCGGAAATGAAACCTCTTGGTCATCAGAATTAAAAATCACTCGCCTGTCAGGGAAGACATGGAGTCAAGGTAGAAGAGGTTTGAGAGGAACGGGCTTTTCGCCGGCTTTTGTCCCGTCTGAAACTTATAATATTGGTCTTCAGGATGAGTTTTCTACTGAGTATTATGAAAAATTGTCAGGAATAGCCGTTAGAGATGTAACTGGGGATGGTAGAAGGGAGAAGATTTTCGGTACTAAGAGTGGTACTCTCTATGTAGTGGATGAGGATAATAATCTTGTTTGGTCTTTCAATGCTGGTGGTAAGGTGTATTGTAGTCCTGCTGTGGGTGATGTTGATAGTGATGGTAGTATGGAGATTATTATTAGTTCTAAAGAGAATGAGTCCATTTACGCTTTAAATGGAGAGGATGGGACGGTCCTTTGGAGGTTTGAAACTGGTAATTATCCTCAATCCTCTCCCATTATTGTTGATGCGGATGGGGATTCTGATTCTGAAGTGATTTTTAATCTAGCTGACGATGATGATACGAAAGGAATGATGCCTCGGGTATTTGCTTTGAATGGTGAAGATGGTTCTAAGATTTGGTCTTATTCGGTGAATATTAGCGTTTGGTCTAAGCCAGCTTTCGCTGATGTGGACAGTGATGGTGGAGATGAAGTGGTGTTCGGTTCACAAAATGGCAATGTGTATATTTTGAGTGCTGGGAATGGTAGTTTGGAGGATTCTTATAATGTAGGTGGTTCAATATATACCAGTGTTCCGATCGTTGATCTGACAGGAGACGGTGATTTTGAGCTAGTCGTGGCGACCTATAATGATGGAGTTCTTGCTCTTGATGCTGGATCTGGTTCCGTGATTTGGTCTGCAGGTGGGGTGACTAGCATTATGGGGGATCCTGCTGTTCATGATATCGACAGTGATGGAGTGAAAGAGGTCGTCGTTGCATCTAGATGGGGCGAGAAGGTATGCGCTTTAGATAGTGGCTCGGGTTCTGAAGAGTGGAGTTTTTCTACTAATAATGGAGTGTTATCTTCACCTGTGGTTGGTGATGTGGATGGGGATAAAAAGATGGAAGTGATGTTTGGAACTGATGGAGGCGTTTTGTATCTTTTGAATGGAGAGGATGGATCCCAAGTCTGGTCGTACTCTGTCGGTTATAAGATCCGGGGTGAGCCAGTTTTGGCATATTCGGATTCAGATAAATATCCTGAAATAATTTTACCCGGAAGAGGCTCAGGTATACCCTTGAGGGTTCTTGATATCTCATGATAAAAATCGGATAAATACTTAGAACTCAATTCTTTCTTCGTTTTGAGATATTTATACTTTTATTTCTCCTCTCTTTACTTTTCGATAGAGATATACTGTAATAACTACAGTGGAGACTATAAGCAGAATCATCAACCAGATAGGGATGGGCAAGGGCGGATCCCTAACAACTAACTCGATAGAAGCACCGACACTCGGAGTCACAATAGTTTGTGCTCCATTATTTTCAAGGTTGGAGGTTAGTTTCGTATTGAAAGGGATTTTAAGTTCATAGGTTTCTTTTGGAATATTTTCTCTCGGTTGAACTTTTATTTTTACTTCTTTTACACCAATCCAATTATCTTGCTTTAACCGCTGATACTTGTCGAAATAATCTTCGTACTCGCTCGGTATTTCTTCCGGCTTTTCAGAGCTTTGAACTTTATTAAAATTTGGTAGAAAAAAGTTTGCTTTGAAAGTTTTACCTTGAGGAGTCGTGAAATCCTTCTCTACAGGTTTAATCTCTATATCCCACCAACTATTAGGAACGCGGTTGTCTTCTTTCCAAAAAAATTTAGGCTCCCCAATGTCAACATAGTAATCAGGACTGTCTTTTATATAGTTGCCGACTTGGACACTTAATGTAATCTCTTCTCCATGTGAAACTGGTAATCTCGGAGGATATCTAACATAAAGGTTTGTGCCACCGTTAGTCGGAAGAGGTGCTAAAATTATAAAAATAAAAAATATAAGGAGTGAAACACCGAGAGTCCTTTTCATCGTTTTCTACCAATTAATCTGAGCTAGCTGTTTAAGATTCGACTGCTCTAAATTGTACCGCTCCTCTATAATTATCACTGCCGAGTTGAGTAGAGCTAGTTGTGGCCCTAATATACGTTATGTTTTCCTTATCTGTTGACTCCGGTTTTATACTTGTCAACCATCCCATTGTTGACCAACCAACATTTGTAATATCGCCGTCGGAGACGGTACCACCACCTACCGTATTGGATGTGTTGCTTGGGTCTACTGCTTCGACAGTGATAGTATTGTCTCCAGCTACTGGTGCGACCATATCGTTGTCTCTAAATTCCCAATCTATTTTTACGGTTGTTGTCGATTCTACTGTTAATCCAACTCCATCTGATCCTACTTGGGGATCAGGATCATCATGGAGGTATTTGGTAGTACCTTGTCCGATGGTGCCAAATTGGTATGTTCCGGTGTTGTCTTCTACATGAATATCTATTACAGTTGCGACAGTACCAGAAGTAGAAATCGTGTTACTTGTTTCCCCTGCTATTACTATTGGGATTGAGGCTGTAATCAGTCCGATTGTTAGGATTAATATTAGAGCTAGATTTTTCTCCATATTGGTTATTATATATCAAATTTTGTGTTTATAAGGTTTATTTATACTATTTTCATTATTGATAAATAATAAATTAAGTCCTAAATTCCTCATGAGGTTTTATTCCCTAGATTGTGCCGATTTTACCTATTTCTCAAAAAACTTTTCATGACTTGGTATTAAATCCAGATTTTGATTATTCTATTTAGAGAAATTTGAATCATATGAACTCCTCTAGACTCATAAGGGAATAGTTCAGTTCCTATTTCTTTTTTAGAAATACATTTCCGTCTTCAATATCTACCTCTACGGAATCAACGTCTAATTTTTCCACTGTTTTTAAAAGAGAATTATAAACTTCTAAAATAGGCCTAGAACTTCGAATTTTAGCCCTTTTTCTGTCGGATTTTTCGAATTTGTGCACGAGTTTAACCCACTTCCCTCCAGAATTTGAAGTGTTGAAAGTTTTTTCTTCCCTCTTTTTTTCAGTGCCTGGTGCTTTTGAATCTGATCTTCCTATAAGACTTTTTAAAGCGATTAAAATACTCCCTAAAATGGTAGCACTTCCAGCTACGGTATAACCGATATAAACCCCCGCCCACTTGATTTGCCTCGCAATGGCTCCATTACCATAAAGGCTGAAAACTTCCGCAATCACTCGGAATCCTATCGATAATGTCATAAATGCTGCAGCTACAGAGAAGAGGCGTCCTCCCCATCCGTCTTTCGAAATTATATCTCTAGCTTGTAGCAGGAAGACTAGCGCGATGAATATTATCGCTATTAGCAAAGTTTCTGTGATGGATAGCACCATCTCTATCCCTTTAAACTTGTCTGGATATTCCTCATAAATAACAAGTCAATACAAATATTACAGTTGAAAATACTTCTTGAAAACTTCAAATTTGCCAATTTCTAAAAACTAGTAGGAAAAATATTCTATCTTCCGCTAAAGCTTATTTTCTTTGAGTTCTAATACGGGGTGGAAAAATGGATGATGAATCTTCCCCGGATTATTGGAAAGGCTTAATTTCTTTCATTATTAGCTTTGTATTATTTTCGTCAGCCTATCTTTATCTGAATTGGAGGACCAAAAGCGGCCCTTTTGGAACTAGGACTTATCATCTAATGTATGACGTTATTGTGTTGCTAATTTTGCTGGCAGCTGGTGTAGTTTTTGGACTCGTAGGGGCTGTTTTTACTAAGAAAGGGATTGAAAGTATCTCCTAAAAATAAATAGATATAGTTTTGTTGAGGCACGTCAGTCCGCCCATCATTCTTGTCATCGCTGAAGGCTCAGACGATGTCGGTGACATCATCCGTGCCTTCTTGTAATATCTTTTTGAAGGCTTAAAATTTTTGTGAGATTATTTTTCTCTTTTAGAAGTTTTTTCGCTTAGTGTTGTCGGAGATTTGTTATTCTTGATTTTTGTTTTCATTGGAGATTAGTTTATGTAAGCATTCGTCTTCTCCGTTACCTCTGCATTTGATCTTTTTTATCTTTATTTCGGTAGTAGTGGCGGTGGATACAATTTCAGCACAGAAACATCCTGAAAATTCTCTTCCTATTTCAGGGAAAAGACAATTATTGTATTTTATAATATAAGCTTCGTCTTTTTCTGAAAGATTAGGATAGAATCCCCATTCATCTAATACTTCCTTGACTTGGAGAACCTCATTTCTTTTTTCCTTATCCAATCTCCTTTCTAGCTCCAACCCCATATCTCTAGCTATTTCGGATAATATCTCTTGAAGAGTTTCTCTTCCGAATTTTTCATCAATATTCTCTATCATTTTTTGAAGAATTTCCTTGTGCATCCGTGGAAATAGTTGGGAGCCTTTCCCAGTCAATTTATACATTTTTTTCGGTCTTCCTTTGGTGACTCTTTTGAAGAAGTGTTGGATGTATCCTTTTTGCTCTAGAGTTTCTAGGTGGTTTCTTATGGCGCTGACTCCTATGTCCATTTTTTTTGCTAGTTGGGATGCGTTCAGTTCTTCGGATAGTAAATTTTTCAATATCACCCATTTCGGGTTATCTGGTTTAGGATCTATTCTAGGAATAGTTACCTCCCCCTTATTCTCAAAGTTCCATAATGTAGAGGGATATTTATAAATTGGGTGGAAATATTTGGATTATTTGCCATAAAACTTCTAAAATTTGGTTTTTTAAATTTTAAGTGGAGATATGTGAATAAATCTTCGATAAATTCGAAAGGTTTATGGGTTAATAACCAAGGATAAATTCTAAACGCATGGGTTTGAAAGGGGGGGGAAGTTATTTGAAAGTTCTTTTCGTTGATGATGATTTGGATTCTTGTAGGCAGGCGGAACTTTTTCTTAAACAAGAAGAAGGGAGGCTAAATATCGAAACCCTAACTTCTCCAAAAAAAGCGTTAGAAATGCTAGATGTAGAAGATTATGACGCGATAGTTTCCGATTATAAAATGGAAGAAATGGACGGAATAGACTTCCTTGAGGTATTGCGAGAAGAAAGAGGAAATGAAATTCCATTCATTTTCTTTACAGGTAAGGGTAGGGAAGAGGTAGCTATGGAGGCTCTAAATCTGGGAGCTGATCGATATGTTAGAAAGGGAGGTGATCCCGTCTCGCAATACGGGGTTTTGGCAGATGCGATTGTTCAAGAAATTGAGAGTCGGAGAGCTGAGAAAGAGAAAGAGAGCGCGGAGGAGAGATACCGAAATTTATTGAAAAATGTTCATGAAGGCATCTTCATTTACAGAAAAAATAGACTAAAATTTGTAAATGATCGACTTTGTGAGCTTACAGGATACGAAAGAGATGAACTTCTCGATATGGATGTATGGGAGTTGATACATACTGAAGACAGGGAAAGAGTGAAAGAAATTGGAAGAAAAAGGTTTGAGGGAAAAGAAGTTCCCAACAAGTATGAGGCTAAAATTCTCACAAAAGAGGGCAACTCGAAACTATTAGAGTTTTCAGTGGTAGGATTTGAGTATAACGATGAATTAGTTGCGCTAGGCGCCGTTAGAGACATCTCCGAACGGAAGAGGGTTAGAAGGGAGTTAGAAGAGAGAAAAGAAAGATTAGAAAAAATTTTGGAACTTGTTCCAGTCCCTTTACACATTTTGGATGAAGAGGGGGTTATAAGAGAAGTTAGCGGTCCAGTTTTGGAATTATTGGGGTTTGATGAGGAAAATATTATAGGAACACACTTTACAGAAGTACCTTATCTAACTGAAAACACTCGCCAAGAATTGAAAAGTGGTTTTGAAGGGATGGAAAAAGAAAAGAAATCGATTGGACCTCTCTTGACGGAGGTGAGGACTAAAGATGGGGATGTTCTTAAGGGTGAATTGAGAGCTGTTCCTCTCATTGATAATGGTGATTTTGGTGGGACTATTGCTACTGTTAGACATATCACCGATATTGAAGAGAGGGAGGAAAAAGATGAAGTGGGAAAACGAGAATTTTTGGAGTTGTTTAATAATTTGGATGATTTTGTTTTTATTCATAATTTTGATGGAAACTTTTTGAAGGTGAATGATTTTGCTTGTTCTCAATTGGGTTATTCTCGTGAAGAGCTTCTCCAGATGAACTATTATGCTCTTTTTTCAGAGGAGGATTCGAGTAAAATTAGGGGGAAGATAGAAAAGGTCAAAGAGGGGGAAGAGTTAATTTTTGAGAGTGTTCAGATAACAA
>CAZSNS010000012.1:8556-16072 GCA_964608515.1 Hadarchaeota archaeon (SeqCode) | reverse complement strand
AAGGGAAAAAAGGAGATACCTGTAAAAGTAACTTCCAGTCTAATGAAGTATAATGGAAAAGAAGTAGTACTCAGTGTCGCTAGAGATATCACCAATAGGAAAAAGGCAGAGTTTGAAAGATTGAAGGAAGGTCTGATCCCAGAAATAAATAGTGATATCATTGAAACTGTCAATAAAGAATTCAAGGTTAATTTTAGCCCTAATGATTTAAATTTACAACCCCGAATTAGAAATTTAGCTGAACTAAACAAGTCGACTGACCCTTCCCAGGTACAAGATTTGATCGTCTCAAGTATAAGAAAGAGATTAAAAAGAGCTGACGTCGATGTAGACAAGGAAAATATTCGTGAGGCTATAACAGTCGATTTTGAAATGTTTTTGGAGGAAATAATTGGTTTAGCAGAAGATAATTATGTAGAGATTCCTTCCCAATTTGACGAATTTCTAAAAGAATTGAAAGAATAATTTATCAGACTAAATTATTTGATTATTAGAGTAATTCTTTTTCCGATATGAAACCGATGATTTCACATTCTTTTTGGACTAAGATTATATCGTTGTATTTAAGCAAATTTTCGGCGACTTCTCCGCTTGTTCCATGTGGTATTATAGAAAATGTATAATCCATTATTTCCTCAACAGGAGTTTCCCCAGATACTAAGGTTAAACTACTATTTTTTACAACTCCCACAAATCTTTCGTTTTCTTCCACAGGGACAACATTAGATCTCTTTTCGTTTATTATCTCTGCAACTTTTTTTGCAGAGTCTTTAGGGTCAACGGAAACTATGTTAGGATTTGCAACATCTTCGGCTGTTTCTTGAGAAGAATTTATTTTTCGCTCAAGATAGTCGTAAATTTTCTTGATGGTCTGATAGTTGGGAATGTTTTTCTTTTGTTCCAATTTTGCGATAAGAGATTGAGAAACACCAGTTCTTTTTGCGAGTTTGTTTTGTGTTAGTCCGAGTTTTTCTCTTTTCTTTCTGATTTCTTCAACCAAATTGTTGTAATCTGGTAGTATTTTATTCCCCCCGCTTTTTAGCTCATATTTTCTTTTTCGCTTTGTAAGCCATTATATGAATTTTGGTAGTTGTAAGACTTTTGGACTTTACTAATAAATTAACTGCTAGTAAAATTCGAATATTTCTCTCAGCTTCCTTTTTAATGCTCTTTCTTTTTATTCTAACCGTTATGGTAGATAACAAGAATCGTTCGGATGAGATCTTGAGGAAGCTCAGGGAGCTTGTTGAGGTTTGGGAAGACCGGAGAGATCTTGATAAAAATTCTAATAATATGGTTAAATAGTTGGGGGATAAAATGGGAATTCTAGGTAAACAGGTGAATGATACTGGTATAAAAGGTCTGGATGAAGTTTTGCAAGAGGGGATACCGGAAGGTCATGTAGTCCTTTTGGAAGGTTCTGCTGGTTCTGGTAAGACTGTCCTTTCAATGCAATGGTTGTTTGAGGGATATAAGGAACAGAATTCTCCAGGGGTTTATATTGCTGTTACTGAGGCGTTTACAAAGGCTATTCAAAATATTAGTTCGATGGATTTTTATAGTCAAGATTTGCTTAGTTCTGGAGATTTACATTTTACTGATTTGAGAAGTATGGAAGATCTGATTGGATTTGATAATAATGGGTTAGAGGAAATTGATAGAGATGAAATTGAAAAATTGGTTGGGAAAATAGAAAAAGTTGTGAAGGATGCTGATGCGGAAAGATTAGTGATAGACTCTATTACCGCACTAGGTTATAGAATAGATGATAAGGAACTTTTTAGACATTTTATTTTCAGACTGGGTACGATAATGAGCAGTTTAAACTGCACAGTATTTCTAACCTCTGAAGCAAGAAATGGTTCTTCCCCTTTCAACGTAGAGGACTTTATATCAGACGGAATTATAACTCTAGATCATACTCCAGGAGAACAATCGATGGTTAGATTTCTCAATGTTAAGAAAATGCGAGGTATAGATTATAGAAGCGGTTCGGTAAATTTCGAGATATCTTCTGAAGGAATAAGTGTTTATCCAAAAGTTCCAGTTCCGAATAAAATCGCCAAAACCGATTTTAAAACCAGGAAGGAAACCGGGGTAAAAAAACTAGATGAAATGATTGACGGGGGATACCCTAGGGGTCATGTAATACTTCTGACTGGAAATACTGGGACTGGGAAATCGACCTTTGGCATGCAATTTTTATTTGATGGTTTGGAGAATGGAGAACACTCTTTGTTTGTGAACCTGGAGGAGCCCCTCAAGCAGGTTAAAAAGACTGCTGAATCTCACGGCTGGGACCTAGATTCTTATGTAGAAGAGGGGCTCCTTGAATTTTTAACACCGAATCTTATAGATACTTATCCTGACAAGTTTTTGTATCAAGTTGAGAATATAATTGAAGAATCAAATATAGAAAGAATGGTTTTAGATTCGGTTTCTTCCCTAACCTCTTCAGATATGGAAAAAGACGAATTAAGGGAAGTTTTGCTCCAATTAAATTCAATGCTTAAAAAGAATGGAGTAACTTGCATAATGACTCACTTGGCTAGTGGTATTTTTAGTGCAGGTTCAGAAGATTTGCTTGGAAATACTCAAGCTAGTAACCTGAGGTTAAGTTCGTTGACGGATGGGATTATTCTCTTGAGATATGTTGAAAGGGAAAATTCTGTGAAAAAGGCTTTGAATGTTTTGAAAATGAGAGGATCAAAACATAGCAAGGAAATTAGAGAATTTGAAATTAAACAAGATGGTATAAGAATCGGGAATAAATTTAGGGGAAAATGAGTTCATGTCTAAATCTGATTTATGTGTGAGAATTTTTTATTCCAGTAAAACAGAACCGGAGTTACTAGTTTTTTATGCCGACGGAATATCCTATCTAAAAGATTCTGATGCAGATTTTGAAATAATTGATGTTGCAGAAAAACCTGAGGAGGCAAGGAAAGATGGTGTGGATTCTACCCCGATGGTTACAGTGGATGAAAATGGCGAGAGAAAGGAGGAAATCGGTGTAGTAAGTTATCTCAGCGGAGCTCTAGAAAGGGATCAAATTAGTAATCTGTTGGAAAACTGTGGGTGATTAGCTGAGGGTTTTACTGGTTGATGATGATAATTCATTGCTTGAGCTAGCTAAGACTTTTTTGGAAAAGGAAGATGAGAGATTAAAAATTGATGTTGCTTCTTCGGCTGAGAAGGGGTTGAAAAAGCTTGGAGAAGAGGGGTATGATGCAATCGTTTCGGATTATCAAATGCCAGTGATGGATGGACTCGAATTTCTTGAAATAGTGAGAGAAGATAAGGGATATGATATTCCCTTTATTATTTTCACCGGAAAAGGAAGAGAGGAGGTGGCTATAGATGCTTTGAATTTGGGAGCGGATCTTTATCTCCAGAAGGGTGGAGACCCCAAAACGCAATTTGGTGTTTTAGCTTCAGCGATAATAAATCAAGTTAATAGATATAATGCTGAGAAAAGACAGGAAGAGGTTCTGAGAGAGTTTGAAGACTTATTTAATAATTTGAATGATGCGGTTTTTGTCCATGATTTAGAAGGTAATTTTTTAGCTGTAAATGATACTGCGGTAAATCGACTTGGATATTCTGAAGAGGAATTACTTTCTATGAAACCGAATGATATTGATGAGAGCGATTATTCTGAAGAGGTGGGGGAGAGAATTAGTGAGATAAGAAAATGGAAAGACTTGGTTTTTGAATCGGTACATGTGACAAAGGGGAATGAAAGAATTCCTGTGGAGATTAGCTCAACTTTAATTACTTATCGGGGGGAGCCAGCGGTTCTAAGTGTTGCTAGAGATATTACCGAGAGAAAGGAGGCTAATAGAAGGTTTAAAAAACTTTATGAAACTACACCTGACCCGGTTTTTCTTTT
This sequence comes from Hadarchaeota archaeon (SeqCode), assembly GCA_964608515.1. Classification (GTDB taxonomy): domain Archaea; phylum Hadarchaeota; class Hadarchaeia; order Hadarchaeales; family JAGGTB01; genus CAYLJV01. The sequence continues at coordinate 12,180 of CAZSNS010000012.1, read as the reverse complement.
GGACTCGAATGGAAGAGTAAAGATTGCTAATGAAGCATTTTATGAAGTCACGGGCTATGAGCAGAGTGAGATTGTTGGAAAAAATCTTTCAGAGGTCGAATTTTTGTCGGATTCAGCTCAGAACAGTATTTCGAATGTTTTTTCGAATGGTTCAATATTTCCTGAAAGAGTTCCAGAAAATTTGGAATTTATTACTCGAGAAGGGGAATTACGCTTCATGGAATTATTTTGTTCTACTTTGGGGGGTAATGATGAGGGGGGTTGGTGTGTGATTATTTGTAAGGATGTTACAGATAAGCGTAGAATTAAAGAGAAACTTCAAGATAGTGTTGGAGTTTATAGAGGGCTTTTAGAGAACTCTCCAGATGCTATAGTTTTGACTGATCTGGGTACGAAAAAGGTGGTAGATGCGAATAAAGAGGCGGAAGAATTGTTTGGGAAATCTAGAGAGAAAATAGTGGGAATGCATCAGGCTGAATTTCATTCTGAGGGGGAATTTGAAAGATATCAGGAGGTTTTCCAAGCAGATGGTATAGAAGAAATCGAGGGGGATAATTTTGAGAGAATGGGTCTTTATGTTTTAAATGATTCTGGAAGAAAAATACCTGTAATTTTGAGTGGTACTTTTTTGGAGGTTAAAGGTAGGGAAACGGTTTACTGTGTTTTTAAAGATATAAGTAAACTCGTTGGTGATGGTTTAGAGGAATTGAGTGTTCCTAAAGTAACGGAGGAAGGTTTTTAGCTTGTCAAGTCTATTTATTTAAAGATTTGAGGGCCTGTTTTTAGGGTTGAGATGTGTTTATTGGATGTGTTGTTTTCTGGGTATTGTTTTTGGATTATGAATACAGGTATGGAGTAGCCAGCCCAAATTTTATAAATAATTATTTACCTAAAGTAAAATAAAATTAACAAAAGTGGTTTATTTATGAATAAGAACATGACCAGAACCATGTGGTTACTTCGGATAGAATGCCCCCACTGTGGATCTATGAAAGGAATCCAACATAATCCGGCATTAATTGAAGAATGTACGGCTTGTGGGAATGCAGTGATGTACCCTTGGAGTGGTTAATTCAAAAAGTAAATTTTTTGACTGAACTAAGATTAGTTGATAGAGTAGTATATCAAAAATAAAACACATTTTTGCTCATTACTCTCTTAGAAGTTCAAGGAACAAAGGGAAAACAGATAGGCAATCGCCTCTTTTCTAATTAGGAATCATTTGATATGGATCAACTGCGTATTTGAGTAAGAAATGATTAATCTTTGTAAAATTTCTGAAAAAGAACTAGGAACTATGGTGACTTTTCTTCAGCGATTCGTTGGTTCTATTTCACTCTGTTATTACTATTCCGAGTTTCGTCTCTAACCCAGTTTAGAAATCCGTTCTCCAGCGGAACTGTTCGATATCTCCGAATTTTTCTTTCTTCTTTTCGCTCCAAGCTTTCCCTATAGCTTCTAGGAAGTCTCTCGACTTTGATTCAGGATCTTTTGAATTAGCTATAGCTCTTCCGACAACCAGAATGTCGGCTCCGGCTTCCAACGCTTCTCCAACCGTATCCTGTGTAATTCCTCCTGCCACTGCTACGAGATTTTCTTTCGTCATCTCTTTTATTGCTGGAATGTCACCCCATGCCGAATGATCCTCTCCTGCATACTCTTCATCAATTCCGCGATGAAGTTCCACTATATGGGGTTTCTCTTCAAGTTCCTCAACTAGACCAGCTGGATTGCTCGTGTTTAGAGTATCAACGATACAATAAATACCGGCCTTATCGGCTTCTCGAACTGCTTTTTCTATAGTATTATTATCCGCCAATCCCGAAACTACTACTCCGTCAGCTCCCGCATCAGCGGCCATTTTGGCTTCTAGGTGTCCTGTGTCCAGAGTTTTTAGGTCTGCTATGATGAACGCGTTTTCTTTTTCCGCTCTTAGTTTTTCTAATACGTTGACTCCGTATTTTTTGATTAGTGGTGTTCCGGCTTCTACTATTAGGTGGTCGTTATCGGGCAGTTTTTTGATTAGGTTTAGTTGTTGTTCTAGTGAGGGTTTGTCCATAGCAATTTGGAGATAGGGTGGGTTTCGAAGTTTTACTGTCCTTGTTCCCATCAAAGGATGTCCGGCTTTGTCTTTCTCTTCGTTAACCTTTTCTACGCTCGGGAATCCTTCCATAGCTCTTTGGATCGCTAACCTAGTAGCTCCATAATTGAACCTGTTCAGCTTTTGAAAATCATCCGCTTCAGGATGGATAAAGACACTGGCGATAATTACTAAATCTTCCGCTTCATCTTCCGGAATTATCCCTTCTTCGACAGAATCTGCAACAGCTCTGGAAACCCCCTCTTGAACGGGACCGAAGACCTTGTTTGCATCTTCCATCTCCTGCACTGTAACTTTCGGAACCAAGAGAGTGGAAGGTTTAACCGGAAGATCCGGCCTAATAACACTCAACAAGGGCGTATGTCCCGAACTTGGTTGAGTCATACCATTAAGAAATGCTTCTCCCGCTGGGCCGTCTTTTTTTCCTATAACGAGATCTATGTGGGCGAGGTTTGGTTCTTCTCCTACTAGTGCTTCTCCTACTTTGTACATATTTTAGCACCTATGACTGCGGCTTTAGGTAGTCGTGTAGAGTTTTAAATTCTTTCGGTATTTTACCTCTAAATGGGACAATTGGAGTGTTTTGGAAAAAAATAATGCTGAAAGAGGAGTGTTTAGCCGAACATTCTTCCGGAAATTTCGGATGGTTCACCGGAGGTAACCTTTACGATTGCTTTGCCGAAATCTTTTTCCGTAACTTTTTCCCGTTCATTTCGAATTGCTTGCATTCCAGCTTCGCTACAAATTGCTTTGATGTCTGCTCCTGTACACCCTTCTGTTTTTCTGACTAGCCGGTCAAAGTCTATATTTTCATCTAGAGTCATATCTCTGGTATGAATTTTGAAAATTGCTTTTCTTTCGTCTTTTCCAGGTATTGGGAATTCGATTAATCGGTCGAATCTTCCTGGTCTGAGAATTGCTTCGTCTAACATGTCTGGTCGGTTAGTTGCACCGAGGATTTTAACATCCCCTCTCGGTTCGAAACCGTCTAATTTTCCTAAGAATTGCATCATTGTTCTCTGAACTTCCCTGTCACCGCTCGTGGAAGTGCTTTGCCTTTTCGAAGCTATGGCGTCAATCTCATCTATGAAAACAATGCTGGGAGCCTTTTCTTTAGCTAATTCGAACATCTCTCTAACCATCCGACTACCTTCTCCAATATATTTCTGAACCAATTCCGAACCTATCAACTTAATAAAGGTGGAATCTGTTTCTCTGGCTACGGCTCTAGCTAGCAAAGTTTTTCCCGTGCCTGGAGGTCCGTGAAGCAGAACTCCTCTGGGAGGTTCTACACCAATTTCGTCAAAAGCTTTTTTGTCCGTGAGGGGTAATTCTACGGTTTCTCTAATCTCTTGGATTTGTTCTTTCAAACCCCCGACATCATTATATGTGACCTCGGGTGATTCTTCTATTTCCATTCCTTTTACAAGAGGATCCTTTTCTGAAGGTAAGACATCCATAACATTCAATGTTCTTTGGTTTAAACCGACTCTAGCTCCTGGCTTTATCTCTTCATCTTCTAA
>CAZSNS010000012.1:7069-8501 GCA_964608515.1 Hadarchaeota archaeon (SeqCode) | reverse complement strand
TGCTTTATCATCGGGAAGGACATCAAGGATAGTTCCGGCGACCAATGGTGGAGATTTTAGTTTTTCGAATTCTGATTTTAAGTCTTTTAATTCTCTTTCCAATCTGGCTCTTTCCGATTCGATTGCTCCTCTTTCATTTTCTAACCCTCTTATTCGCTCTTCCAGTTGCCTTACGTAGTTGGCGAGATAAGAGTCGTCTTCGATTTTTGGTTTGTCTATATCAGAATAGTCTGACAATTCTTTTCTCCTCTAGTAGTCATTAACTCTTTTTTAAACTATTAAAAATTTTCAATAAATTTTTTAATTCGATAATGATTTCCAAACTCCGAAATGAGAAATCAACTTTATTTTCTATTATACCCATACCAAAGACCGCCAACAATTAAGCAAAAAATACCTCCTAAATAAACAAGGACAGGTATTGGAATTTCAGGAATCAGTAAAAAATCTTCTTTTTCCCCAGGAGCCCTACTTTCAACTGCAATAACATTACTAGAATGATTAATCGACTTCTTACAAAACTCTATAATCTCACTCGACCCATCTGCATCCTCCGCTTTTTTCAAATAGTCCTCCGATAATTCGAGTTCAGAGCTAAGATTATCATTATTGCCATCAAATAACTCTGAAGCTCGATTTTCACTAAATCTTGCAGCTTCCAAAAACCGTTCAGAAGCTTCTTTAGGGCCCAAAACTATAGCTTCTGTATCTTCCTTTATCTCGGGAGTCTCTCCTCCATAATAGTATCTTCCATAAGACTCCGAAGAGTCTAACGACTTAAAATTCCTTAAAACATGAATAGAATCTAGCCTAGCAAAATAACTCTCAAGACTTCCAGAAACCGCAGGAGCAAACCTACCTCCACGCCCAGGTGGGAAATCAGAATCGGGCGAAATTCCCCCAGGTTCAATTCTACCCCCTGTGTCTATCCATGTAGGATCTGCAGGTATCCAACCAATATTCGGGAAATAAAATTCCGGCCAAGCATGCCCTATTAATTCATTATCGGAATAGCCCCATCCGTAAGAAGCTCTAGCTGGTAACCCGCTGGCTCGAGCTAGAGTTATTGATAAATCTGTGTATTCGCTACAATCTCCGATTTTGTATTGATAAGCTGTTAGAGCTCCCAGTCTTTCTTCTTGGATTTTATAGTTTAGACGGGCATTGACGAATTTTACGATTTTTTTAGCCATTGAGTAAGCGTTTTTCTCATTATCTACTACTGTTTTCGCGACGCTTTCTAATGTGGGATTTTCAATTTCCCAAAACTCTTGAGGTTTTAAAAAAGGTTCGAACTTGTCAGGGAGTTTGGAAATTTTTCCAACATCATTTTTATCTATATCCGGGTCATATACTTGAATTTCGTGTATTAGGGTTATTTCGGCGTTTTTGTTTTCATCTGGTTTTATAGTTCCAAATTCCAGATTTGCAC
>CAZSNS010000012.1:0-7059 GCA_964608515.1 Hadarchaeota archaeon (SeqCode) | reverse complement strand
CACGCCAATTATTTTCTCCACTCTCATCCAAATACAAAGTCTCTAATTCTGGTGGGGCACTAACTAGTGCGGGATATTGCCAGTTATCACCCCTGTTATAAAGAAAAATATCATATCTCAAATCTTTAGTATCTTCCTCGGCATTTGCGTTCGATACTTTTTCATTCAGGGTAATTTTAAAATAAGCAGGAGACTTAAACCATCTCCCTCTGATTCCTTCAAAACTCTCATTAGGAGTAAGCTTTTCCGAAAAATAAAGATCATCAGACTTAATTCTAGCTTCATCAGGATTATAAGTGAAAAGTTCAGCTTTTGGAGGTCCTTCTACATTTACTTGATAATTTTCTATAGTCCATCCATCCGCAGCTATCCTTTTTCCTCCTAGATTTGTGATCAATTGGAGTTTCGGCCCGTTTTTATCGATTAAACCTTTCGCATTATAGGAAATTGAATAATGAAATTCTTCCCCGGGACATATTTGATAATCTATATTCAGAGTGGTAGTTTCAGATCTTTTATGGCTTTGGAAATTTACACTATTTTTCGGAGTGCTTTGAAATTGGATATTGGATACTTCTGTTGAGGGGATTTTACGAGATATAGAATAATTCCAGCAATTGTTTGAATTTTGTGGATTTTTTACTGTAAATTCTAATTTTGCTTGAATGCTGGTATCTTTGTTTATTTTATAGTTTAGTGATGTTTGAGTGTAGTAAGGTTCTGTTTGGGCTAGAGTCTGATTTGGAGTTAAGATAATGGTGAGTCCTAATGTCACTACTAGTATTAGAATTAGTGAAAATTTTTTCATGATACCGAATTTTTTTTGGTATTTTTTTCATAAGTATGATTGGTAATTTATGAAAGTAATATTGGTCGAAAGGTTATCATCTCATGAATCTTCTAAACTCAATGAGTTAGCTGCACTAGCTGAGACCTTAGATTATGAAGTTGTTGACAGAATGAGTCAAACTAGAGAACCTGATCCTACCTTTCACATTGGTAAGGGGAAGGTGGAGGAATTGGCTCAAAGTGTTGAAGAAGCCGGTGCTGAGAAAGCTATATTTGCAAATCCTCTTAAACCATCACAAGCCTTCAAATTAGAAGAAAAAATCGGAGTTGAAGTAATAGATCGTTTCCAATTAATATTAGAAATTTTTGCTATGAGGGCGGCTTCTCCTGAGGCTAAACTTCAGGTTGAGTATGCGCGTTTGAACTATGAACTTCCCAGAGTTAAAGAGAGAGTTAAAAGAGCGAAACTTGATGAGTTTCCAGGATTTAGGGGTGGAGGAGAATACGGTGAAAGAGCTAGAGTTGACACTATAAAAAATCGGATGAAATCTCTTGAAGAAAAACTTGAATCTTTTGAGAAAGCTCGAGAACAGAGAAGGAAGAGAAGGAGGGAGCGTGGTTTTAATCTGGTCGCAGTATCAGGATATACTAATGCTGGAAAAAGTACCTTGGTGAATGCTCTTTCTCAGGCGGATGTTGAGGTTGATGATAGACTTTTCACTACTTTATCCCCCCGTACAAGGGTTTTAGACGGGGATTCTCAAAAAATACTCATTACGGATACAGTAGGGTTTATCGATAATTTACCTCCTTGGTTAATTGAGGCATTTAAGGCTGCTTTGGAGGAGATTTATTTAGCGGATTTGGTTTTGTTGGTTGTCGATGCATCTGAATCTTTTAGGGAGATTATGAGGAAATTTAAGACTTCTCGCGAGATTCTTTCTGAGTCCTCAGCTGATATTGTTGTGCTTTTGAATAAGGTTGACATGTTGTCACAATCTTCTTTGGAGCGGAAAAAAGAATCTCTTGAACGTATAGCCCCGAAAGTGATGACAATTTCTGCTAAAAAAGGGCAAAATTTGGAAAAATTAAAGGATTTTATACATTCTAAACTTTTAGAGAAGGTTCACGCACGTTTGACTACTGAGATGAAAAATGGTGTGGAGAAGCTCATCCATGAGTTGTATGAGAAAACTAAGGTGGAGGAAGTGAAATATGAAAATCCGACAAAAGTAACTTTTTGGGCGGATGAAAAAGCATTAGGACAACTTCAAAAGTCAATCGATGATAGAACAAAAATAGAAATCATTGGTGAATCCCCTTGAAAAAAACAGTGATACTTAGACTTGGACACAGACCAGTAAGAGATAAGCGGGTAAGCACTCACGTTGGATTGGTTGCTAGGGCTTTTGGAGCCGATGGGGTAATTTTTGCAGAACAGGAAGTCAAAGAGGTTAGAAAAAGCCTTGAAAATGTTACAGAAGAGTGGGGAGGGCCTTTTTTCATAGATACTGGAAAATCTTGGAGAGAAGTTATCGATGAATGGCAAAATAAAGAAGGGCAAATAGTCCACTTAACGATGTATGGACTTCCCATAAATGAAAAAATCTCAAGAATACAAGAAAAAGATACACTAATCGTCATTGGGGCTGAAAAGGTTCCTAAAGAAGTGTATAAAAAGGCTGATTTTAATATAGCAATTGGAAATCAACCACATTCCGAAATAGCGGCCTTAGCGGTTTTTCTGGACCGTTTTTATGGGGGGGAGGAGTTTGAGGGAGATTTTTCGGATGCAAAGAAGAAGATTGTTCCTTCTGAGTCTGATAAGGAAGTTAAAGAATTATAGATTTAGGTTCGAAAATTTTTGTCGGGTTAGTTTTAAATAAATCACTCGGGAGAGTAAACTTCGGAAGCTGGTGAAAACATTGGCTACTGTTGAAGAACTTGCTGAAACCCCTGCATTTGAAAGGATTTTAAACCGTGTTGCAGGTGAGCATGGGGCTGAAGTTGCCCAGGTTCTAATTGAAGAAGGTGAGGCTACGGATGAGGAAATAGCTAATGAGATTGATGTCCGTCTTAATCTAGTTAGAAAAATCTTGTATGATTTATATGATAATCAAGTCGTAGACTACCGCCGAACGAGAGACGAGGAAACGGGATGGTATATTTATTATTGGCACATGGAACCCGACAGGGCTTTAGAGTTGATGGATGAGAACAAACAGACTCTTTTGAATAAGCTTAAAGGTAGATTAGAGCATGAACAATCTACTATGTTTTTTAAATGTGAGAACGATCATCCTCGCGTAGAGTTTGATGAAGCTGTTGAAACTGGTTTCGATTGTCCGAAATGTGGGGAAGATTTGCAAGAATTCGATAACAGCGGAATAATCAACGCTTTGGAAAGACAAATTGAAACCCTTGAACAGGATTTAATGGGGAGCTAATTGATAAAACCTGAAAAAGCCCTTCAAATACTTCGAGAAGAAGGGTGCTCTTCTCAAGTTATAGAACACATAAAAGCGGTCAGAGATGTTTCTCTAAAAATAGCTGAAAATATCTCAAGAGAAGGGCATGATGTGAATCTAAAACTGGTGGAAATCGGAGCGATTTTGCACGATATTGGAAGATCGAAAACACACGATATTTCTCACGGAGTTGAAGGAGCAAAAATTTTACGAGAAAGAGGATTAGACGAGTTCGCTTCTTTCGCAGAGAATCACCTGGGAGCAGGAATACCAGAGAAAGAAGCAAAAAAACTAGATATTCCTCCAAATGATTATCTTCCGAACTCTTTAGAAGAAAAAATAGTAACGTACGGAGACAATTTAATCCGGGGAAATGAAGTTCAATCATATGAAGAAGCACTAGAAGAACTTAGAGAAGGATTAGGGACGGATCATCCATCATTAGAACGATTTAAGAATATTCACGAAGAGTTAAGAAAGCTAGGAGGTTTCAACGGGTTAAATATTTTTGAATAAGGTTGAGAATGGATTTTCTTTTACAATTTTTCTAAATAAACTTAACTGTCGGTGGAAGGTTTTTGGGAATTCTCAATATGGGGAAGATGATTGAATATCCTAAAGTTTATGTCCATGATTAGGAGAAGTTGCTAAAAGGCTACAGATGAAAACCTCTATCGAAATTGGGAAGGTTTCTGGAATACCGGTTAAACTTCACATCACTCTCTTGATTGTTGTGGGGTTCATAGCTTGGTCTATTGGTACTAATGTTTTCGAACTAGCTGAACTTTTAGGAGTTGATCCTGTTGGGATCTCCCCTGGTTTTCAAAGTTATCTAATAGGAATAATTATGGCTATTGGACTCTTCGTTAGCGTTTTTATTCATGAAATGGCTCACTCTTTCACAGCCAGAGGTATGGGAGTTGAAATCGAGGAGATAAGCCTATGGCTTTTCGGAGGAGTTTCCAACATGGGTGAAATCCCTCGCGAACCTAATTCTGAAATAAAGTTAAGCATCGTAGGACCTTTAACAAGCTTAGGAATAGGAATTATTTGCTATTCGCTAGGAATGATTTCTCCCTCTATAATATCGTTTGTTTTGGTTTATCTCGGCATTATCAACTTCGTTCTGGCTGGTTTTAACATGATTCCGGCTTTCCCGATGGACGGTGGAAGAATACTGAGAGCTATTTTCGCAAAGAGAGAATCCTACGTTTCGGCAACTAATAAAGCTTCCTCGGTTGGGAAAGTATTTGCAATTTTGATAGGAATATTTGGAATTTTTTATAATTTTTTCCTTATTCTGATTGCGTTCTTCATATATATCGGGGCTAGCCAAGAGGCTGAAAGTATAATGGTTAAAGAAGTGCTTCGAAAGATAAAGGCAGAAGAGATTATGTCCGAAGATGTTGAAACAGTTTCACCGGATATTTCCCTTCAAAAGTTTGTAGATCTCGCACTAGAGATCCAACATACGGGGTATCCTGTTGTGGAAGATGATGAGATTGTGGGCATAATTACTTTGAGTGATGCCAAAAAAGTGGACCAATCTCGATTAAGTGAAGCTACAGTTGAAGATGTAATGGAGAAGGATGTGATTTATTTTGCGCCAGAAGAAACCGTGGATATTCTTTGGCAAAAAATGATGGAAAGTGACTTCGGAAGATTCCCTATAGTTTCCGACGGAGAACTTGTAGGAATAATAACCCGATCCGATATACTTCGCTCCTTTAGAAGACTTCGCAAAATTGAAGAATACAAAGGAGACGAAATATAGAGGGCTATCCGATAATAGGGTGTCTCCGTTTTGATTTTTTATCTTCTAAAATAGGAACCATCCGGCTAAAAGTCCGAACAGGGTGCTATAAATTATCATTTCAAAATATAATTTCCAAAAAGACTCTGTTTCCAAATATCGTTTTTTCATATAAACGAAACCTTCAATATTATTAGGCGAGGGAACTGCACTAGCAAAATCCGTATACACAAACATCAATCCAGCTAAAAAGGCAAACCTCAAAGGAAAAGAAATATCCCCCAAAAACCCCAGTAATGGGTAAAGAACAACCGACATCAATAGACCCCGAACAAGTTGACCAGGGATAAAATACCTTTCCACATGACCACTTTCTTTCTCGTCGGACATATCTCTCAAGTAATCCATCAATCGATCCTTTTCTTCGTACAAATCCTCGCTAATTTTTAGACTAATCATTCCTCCGAACGTATATACGCCCGTATGGATTACGATAAACCAAAAACTGAACCACAAATAATCCAATAAGTCCATTTTACTCCCCTTCAAAACTGATAAATTGTTCTTTCAAATTTATTTTTGTTGGTATAACTCAATCGCTTCGCTGTGATGACTTCTTTTAATAGTCTATCAGTGCGAGAGTAGTTGAAGAGGGTTTACAGGAATTAAGTAAGGTGGGCCCGGGAATTACGGCCTACTGACCTCGGCGATAATTCCGCCCCGAGTCCGTCGAACCTCACCCTCCACTCTCTTGTAATAATCAAGATAACCCCTCAAACACGACCTCGAACGGGCGTTAGTAAAAGGTCACTTAAAAGGGAAAATTAATAAAACCGTTATATTTTCTTGGTAATTAGGTTGGAGTCTTTGTTTCAAAAAAATTACGTCCCTTCAACTCTATCTCTAAATTTTTATTCAGGATCTAAGGACTGGTCTGAATTTGGCCAAGGTACGGATCTTTAAAGTTCTGTTTGTAAACGTTTCAGTATCTCTTTACAGTTCTATTTATCATCCTTTGGATTTTTCCGCTCGTATGGGATAAAATCAAATAAAAAGGGGGCGTTTCCTCCCCCCTTCCTATTGCTCATCCTTTCTGCTGTTCTTTCTCGATTTTCATATTGACTAAGCATTGAAGACCCTGTTACAACAAAAAGATCTCTAAGAAAAGCAATATTCTCGGAGAGTTCTTTTGGGATGGAACCCCCTCCCGATAACCATTAATTATATATTAATTATGTAATATTTATGTATACAGATGGTGTATATGTCAAAGACTTTGAGGTTGAGCGAGAAGACCCACGACACGCTGAAGAGGCTTCGAGAGGAACGAGAGCTGAAATCTTACGAGGACCTTATACAGAGGTTGCTCGTCGAATCCGGAGAGATCGAGGGCTTCGGAAAGGATCCCGACCTCCCAAGGTGGGAGGAGGAAGAAGACCGTGCCAAGTTCCGGGAAGGATAAGGTCCTCTTTGATACCTATGCCTGGATAGAATACTTCCGGGGCTCCAAGGAGGGCGAATCCGTGAGGGAATACATCGAGTCGGGTACCGAGATTTTGACCCCGACCATCGTACTCGCGGAACTCAGCGACAAGTACAGACGAACGGGAAAAGAAGAACAATGGGAGGAAAACAGGAGGGAGATTGTGGAGCTGAGATCCCAAATCGTCACCCTCTCACCTGATTCCGCGGACAAAGCAGGAGCTGTAAAGAGCGAGATGAGGGAAAATTACGGAGACTATCCCTTAGCGGATGGCATGATTATGAGCATCGTCAAGGAGAAACAGTGCAAGGTCCTCACGGGAGACAAGCATATGAGAAATTCCGAGGAAGCCGTAAACCTGAAGGAAGCGGTAAAATTTTAGATATAACTCTATTGCTGTTATATTCCAGATGAGGAGACAGACATGGAGTAATATCAGATGTCAAGGTTCTAATCTTAGCGTCACATTCTCGATAAGTAGAAATGGAAATCGTTGACCCACCGTTTTTGGAGCATTCTTTAAGTCCCTCCCGTAGTTTCGACCCGGATTACGTTAGTTTCGGGTT
>CAZSNS010000011.1:10066-43878 GCA_964608515.1 Hadarchaeota archaeon (SeqCode) | reverse complement strand
CCCAGTTTCTAGTCTTTCTTTTACATCTTCCAGGATTTGGACATTTGCTTGGTGACAACTTTTCCTACGTCCGTCGTAAGGTAATTCTTTTTTTGAATCCCACAATCCAGCTTCCTTTATTTCCTTCTCAGAGAAACCTTTTCCCTCTCTCCAACTTCCGTTTCCACCGAGAACTTTCGGCTCCAATTGATCTAGACTCTTTTTCAACTTTTTTCCCTCTATGTTCCCACTACATATTTAGGGTTTCTCCACCCGGTTAAATGGTTTGCTTCCGGAGTATCTCTGAAACTAAAAAAATTATCCGATCCAAAACCAAAGATCGCTGTAAGTAAGATGTGAAATTCACCAATAACATTGGTCGTGAGGCCTTAGGTAAAAACAAAAGATTATTGGGACTTCTACCACGATTTCAAAAAGCGGTTAAGCAAAAGTATGGCGAAATGAGTATGGAAATGCCGTATCCACAAATGGATCTACACTTAGAAGAATAATCCGGCAAATAATTCATTTTTCTACACTTCATTGTTTTTGCGAGCTTTCAGTACACTGGCTCGCAAGGATTCAAGGTTTCAAATCCCTCAGGGTCCACCATCACGGCTTTTATTTGTCGTGTTGTTTTGTTTGAGGAAAAAATAAAAAAAATAGGAATTGAACATTTTCAAAAATCTTTTTCTATATTTCTAAATCTTCTGTAGGTTACCTTCTTCTATTTCGTCAACTAGCTGATTCCATTCGTCCTTCTTAAGATCGATTTTTTCATTTCCTTCTCCTATTTCGGCACCAGTTTCCGTTACTTTTACTGATGGACAGCACCCGTTTTTTCCGCATAGAGTTACTTTCATTTGATAACACCTCCTTTGATAATCCTATATTTATATTATTATATTCGAATATACGAATATTTATGTTTAAGTGTTGACGAGAAAAAGGAGAAAAAAATGTTTCTACCATTTTGAGAGTCACCCCTTACCACTGTTTTTCTCTTTAAAAAACGATATCCTGCAGAGGCTCAAGGGTTCAAACACTTCCTCCGCACATAATTTCAGATTTCATAACTCTATCGAATGGGAACTGAGGTCAAAAGTTTCGGCTAATTTCATTGCTTCCCCCTAATTATGTTCTGATCTTTTTCGGAAAAAATGAAAAAATTATTCTTCTTTTGGGGGAGGAATTTCAGATTTTGAGTCTTCGAGGGAATTTCTTATTTGCGCTTCTAAACCATCTAATTCTTTTTTAGACTTCACCCGATCTGTGATGTCACGATTTATTCCAGCTACTCCGACTACGATTCCCTCTTCGTCAAAAATTGGAATTTTAGTCGAAAAGTTCCATCGATCTTCTTCCTCAGACCCTGTGATCTCTTCTTTGTTTATCAGAGGTTCTCCTGTTTCCATTACTTTTTCTTCATCTTCATAATAGTCTTCAGCTAACTCTTTTGGGAAGAAATCGAAGTCAGTTTTTCCGATAGCATCCTCTACAGTCGTACCCAGATTCTCTGCAGTAGCTTCGTTTAATAATATGAATCGATGCTCCCTGTCTTTGAAATAAATTTGATCGGGACTGCTGGCCATTAAAGCTTCTAAAAATTTCTTTTTCTCTCTCAAATCTTCAAGTTCTTTTTTTCTCTCAGTAATATCCTGAAGGGTGAGTAGGAATAGATTAGAAGTAGCTTTTTCCATTTTATTTCCACTGAGAAGCACTAAAACCTCATCACCTTCTTTACTAAGACCGGTGAATTCGATACTTTTACGTTTCTCGTTCTTTTCTAGTTCCTTATTTAAGAACTTCTCAAACTTTTCATTTCCTTCAAAAATAAGATTTTGAATTTTATTCCCGACCATTTCACTTTTTTCGTAACCGAACATATGGGAAAGGGGATTATTAACTTTCAATATCTCCCCTTGAGAATTTATAACTACTACTCCCTCAGGAAGTCCCTCGATAATATTCTCCGGTGAAGGCATATTTACTTCTTCCATTCCTATCTTGTTTTCTTGATTCATTTTAATTCATATTCTTCGTTATCCCTAATAATCCTCTTTCGAACTCACCAAATTCCTAATGCTCTTGATGGTATTCAACTTAATAATCCAGCTAACAGGACAAATGTGAAATGGGCTGTAGTGCTGCTGATTAGGCTATATTTTAGCGCCAACCAACCGACAGTTACGGACATTAGAAACATTATAAGATAATTAACAAGTCCAATAGGGTTGAAGGGAAAATAAGAAAGATTGATGAATAAAAAAGCGACTGCGGGTATTAAAATAATCTGATAATTCCTAATATTTTCTTTTTCTAAATAATGCGTTTGGAGTAACCCTCGAAAAAGAGATTCTTCATATATGGCACCGGCGGCAAAGAAAATCATTGTTAATACTTTCAATATTGAAAAATCCGGAATTGAATTTTTTAAAAAAGGCATTTTTAACACTGCTGAAACGGTTAAAATTATAAAACCGAATAATAACCCGATAATAAATTCTTTTTTTAGATTTTCTGATTTCCATCCGATTTTCTTAAACGAAATATTCTCAATAAGAGAAATATAACTAATAGTGAATCCGATTCCTAAAAGAAAGAGAATTAAATAAAAAATTGGATCATTGGTCAAATCTGGAAAAATCCCTACGTTAAAAAATGGTAACAATATATGGCCGATAAGCAGGATGATACAAATTAGAGCAAATCGAAGATATCGATATTTTTCACCCCTCGAATAATAAAGAACCAATAACCCCAAGATAATAAGCGGGGAAAAAATAGCGAAAAAAAGATAATTCCCTAAATTAATCATTTTATTCACTCATTTTCACACTAACTATTCCTATTAACGGATTCTTTGAAAATATATCGGAAAAAGAAGTTTTGTCCAGTTTTGATATTCTTCTATGGAGTTCTTTCCTGAGTATCGGAATAATATTTTCTTCCTTCAGAGTTATTGAAATTAACCGATTTTTCATCTATGGTTCTGAACAATAACTAAGCCAGAAATTCTTTTTTTCGTCTAGGTCAGAAATTATTTTTTAAAATTCGGTCCTGAACTTTAGCAACTGTTCGAAGGAGTAATAAGTTTCGCAATCGTCACATCGGTAAGCGTCAGAATATACTTCTGAAACTTCCTTCCCACATTTAGGACATTTCAAAGTGCTTGGTGGTATAGGTTCTTCCTCGTTCCATCTTCTCTGAATCTCTTCCGCTCTTTCTTCCTTCTTTTTATTTGAAAGCTTCTCGATCAAACCCAAACCTGGTTTTACCTCTTCTAAAGGTTCAGTTTCCAGACTGTTTTCATTTGCTATTTGGAATGCTTTTTCTCCAACTTCTGTTCTTGTAAGAACTGCATTTTGTCCGCCAGGTGCTCCCACACTTCCGATAGAAATGTCTGCCAGTTCTGAAGCGAAATCGAGACAAACAGTGCAAGAACTAGACATCAAATCTTTTAATTCTCCAACGGGAATCTCCTTTTGATCTTCTTTGGTATAGGCAATGAAATTCCCCTTACTGATATCGAATCTCGTGACATCATCAATTTCAATACCGAAATCGTCCTCCACCAGCTTAACTATATTTTGGTAAGGGAAGCTTTCCATGCAAAATAGCCCGATTATTAACTTGACTCTGGAGCTTAGTTTATTCAATGGTTTTTCTCCAAGCTCCATTTGCCTCAATCCTTTAACTTGACAAGGAGTCCCTACAACTGCTATATCGTCTTTTAAATAACCCTCAGCAGCGTCTTCAACTCCTTTTAGGACTGGTGACGGCGAATAAACAGTACCAGCGTAATCAACTACATCTTCCGGATTGGTTACTACATAGGATTCCGGTTCCCAAGGTCTATCACCTGATCCAGTAACGACCGCCGAGTCAATAAAACCATCTTCTAAAAGAGATTGAAGCAGTGACGTCACTGTTCCTCCATCTTGAGAATTATTATCGATCTTTTCCGATTTTGTTTTCGCCGAATAAGCATTTTTGTAGACTCCGACCCCTTCAAATTCTGGTTTTTCCCCAAAAATTCCTTCAGCATCTTCTTGAATCCTTGAAAACTGGGGGCATTGGGTATAGCAGAGGCCGCAGGCTTCGCAAGTTCCTTCTAATACTGGTCCCTCTTCTTCCATTTTTAAGGAATCGAATGGGCATGAGACTACGCAGGAGCCACATCTAGCGCAAAAATCGGAGTCTAGCTCTCTCATTAGGTGTCCGTATACTTTTGTGATTTTTTTATCTTCTGCTGCCATTTTATCCCTTTTTTATTCTTTTTTCTGTTTTTTCGGTGTGTTTTGTCTTTATTTTGCGTTTTTTGGCTTCTTTATGGCTTAATTGTGCTGAAAATTTCATATAATTAATCCCCCTAACATTAGTAATATAAGTAATAATTGTCATAAAAATATTATTGATATGCCCCGGATAACCATTCGTGTACCGGAAGAAATGAAAGAAAGAATGGATCTCCAAGGGGAAACAAACTGGTCAGAATACGTAAGAAAAAGGATAAGAGAAAAACTGGAACACCCCAAAGCTACACAAAAAATCGAAACTCTGGTCGGCAACTACAAAACGGACCTAAAAAAACTCTGGACCCTTCACATGTTCGCCACGCGACTACCTGAAAACCACATCTACGAAACAGCGAACCTCCTTTTCGAAAAAAATGCAGATCTAATCGTTGACAACGTAAAAACAGACCTAGAAAAGGCAGGACTACCTGACATGCATAGAAGATTGCCGACCGATATTCAAGTAGGCGAGAAGATTCAATCAACTATAACAACAGAAGGATTGGAAGGGATCAAGGAGCGAACGAAGAAGAATATAGCCAAAGCCTCTGATAATGCATTAGACGGGATTTATCTCTTATCCCTTTTCCTAAGAAAGAAATTGGATAATAAGAGAGCAAAAGTTTCTCCAAGAGGGTTTAAAAGAACCTGGGACATATGCAGCGAAGAAGAAGTAAACAGTAAGGATCTAATCGAAACGGGAATAATGTATAAAAGTCACGTGATTCCAGGATATAGTCTCGATTTACTCAACAAAATAATCGAAGAATCGGAAGATTTTGGGATAGGTCGATCAGATCCATCAGAAACGAAAATACAAGATTTTGTTGAGAGAGAAAAAGTTATAGAATTTCTCGGTTGGCTAAATGGAACATCAAAATCAATCAACGTATACAATGAAGAAAAACAAATCGAAAAAGAATTAAAAGAAAACGAAATCGACCTATCTCTAAATGAATTCAAAGAAATAAGAAAAAAACTAGTCAATAAAAATATCCTAATCATCCGACACGGAACCCCAAAAAACACACCCCAAGACGGAAACGACAAACCCGCAAAATGGAAATACGAACTAACCCAACCAGTAATAAACTCAGTCCCACTACTCAACTGGAGACCCTCCTCTTATCGAACATTGATGCAAGAATCCTAAAAACAATACGAACCATATTACGACCCTAAACCCACTTATAAGGCAAGTAAAACTACCAGAAAAACAAAAAAAATTGCTATCCATTTCCAAAGAAAAATCTCGAACCCAGATTAGAATACTATCAAGGCCCGATAACCACGTTTGTCACAGTCTCCCTAACCCCGTCCATCTCTCTGATTTTATTCATAAGCATACCCAAAATTTGTTTCAGATCATTACCTTCTGCCATTGCCATAATGTCGTAAGGTCCAGTTATTATTGCAGCGTTTTTGATATAGTTCATTTCATCGATTTTTTCGCAAACTTCTACCATGACTCCAGGGTCAGTGGTTATTAGGATTAAAGCCTCATTCAAAAACTCTCCCCCATACTAATTTCTAAAACAAATCGTATAAAAGTAAATGAACTAATCAAGCTAAAATCACCCAAAATATAAATGTAAAATATTAAACTTATTCAAATACCTTCACTCGTCCCAAGGTTATTATTCACACGCCCGAATATTATGTATGGACAGGTTTTATATCTTCGTAATCTCAAACTACACGAAGAAGAAACAACCTCCAATGTTTCAGGAGCAATAAAAATGGCAGAAGTTGAGGAAGAACCAGAAGACAAGGAAGGAAAAGCAAGGATTTGCTTCACTCTATCTCAGGATATAGCTGATGAGCTTAGACAATTGAAGTCCGAAACTAACGTACCCATCTCAAAACTTATTGAAATGCATTTCACAGACCCTGCAAAATATGCTCTCCTAGTTAAAGACTTCCTAGGCGGCGTTAAAAGCATGGAAACTGACGAAAAAGATCTAAAACTTATTGAAAAACTCCTTTTGACGATGGGAGTTGACAGGGAAACAATCAAAGAGATTATGAATAATATAGAAGAGAGCATTGAATAGCTCGCTTTTTTTAGGAATTCCAAAAAATCGCTCAAATATTTCAGATGGTTGACCACTCTGCTAAAAAATTAAAAATTCAATAAGCGAAAATATGATTTCTTTGAACAAAAAATAAACGTTTTCAAACGATAAACTAAACTGGTGTATTATTATGGTTGAGGTCGATATTACATCTCTTTTCTCTAATCAGGTCTGCCCGAATTGTGGGATTAAAAATCGGCTATATCCAGTTGAACTTGAAAAAACAAAGGATAAAGATTCTGTGAAATTGAAAATAACTTGGAAGTGCGACAATTGTGATTATAAGGTCCGGCCTTAGAGAAAAGTAGCTTCTTATTGACACTCGTCTTCTTAGTTGAGAAGCTTCTAAGTTGATTTATTTATTTTGATTTTCAAGGTTTGGAATATTTTGGTGAAACTTAATTAGAGATGGATAAAATAATTTTAAAAGGGGATTTTATGACGGATTGGAATTCATTAGCTGAGGAAGTCTTCAAAGTACAGGAAAGGTCTGTTCTTCCAGCACCTGTAAGAATACTTGTGATAATGACTTCTATTTTACTCTTCCCTGTTTTTGCGGTTTTAGAGGAGGTTAATTTGGATGATGAATTTGTTGAAACGACTAAATGGAACGGAGCAGAAAGAATTGAAGAAATGATGACCAATCTTCCGGGGGCTAACTATTTAGAATCATGGTTATCGGACTACTACATAAACAAGATATCTAGAAAAGTCAAAAGAGGTGGTAATACACCTAATCACATAGGAATAATTATGGATGGTAATAGAAGGTTCGCTCAGAACTTGAATACTTCACGCGAAGCTGGTCATGCTATAGGAGCTCAAAAACTTGAAAAAGTTCTAGATTGGGCAAAGGAAATCGGTGTTCGGTACGGAACCGTTTACGCGTTTTCAAAAGAGAATACTAATCGGTCAGAAGAGGAAGTCTCAGAGCTAATGGACTTATTCGAGGAAAAATTCAAAGAAATAGCAAAGGATCCGAAAATACACGAAAATGAAATTAGAGTTAAGGCTATAGGAAATAAAGACAAACTTCCTGGTCATGTTAGGGAAGCGATAAAAAAAGCCGAAAAGGCAACTGAAGACTACGATCAATTTGTGTTAAATATTGCAGTAAACTATGGTGGGAGAAAAGAACTGGTAGAAGCAACAAGGAAATTATGCGAGAAAGTTGAACAGGGGCAATTAGAACCGGATGAAATTGACGAAGAAACCCTTGACAAGCAATTATACATGAGTGAACTTCCCGATCCTGATTTAATTATCAGAACAAGTGGTGAAGAAAGACTTAGCGGATTCCTATTATGGAAATCAGCTTACAGCGAACTTTACTTTTGCGAAACGAACTGGCCAGCTTTTACCAAATTAGATTTCTTGCAAGCTATTTCGGATTATCAAAGTAGGGAGAGGCGTTTCGGCCGATAATAATATTTATAATTACTTTATGGGGTTCTTACTTACTCTAGGATAGTTTTTTTGGAAGCTATTCTAAGCTGAGAAAAAATTTAGATTTTTATTAAAAATAGGGGGAAGGAGAGATATTTATTCTCCTTCGAAATGAACATGTACATCTCTCATTTTATTGTTTATAGCCAGGTTAATCAGCAGAGGTGTTATTGGTTCGATCGATCTAGATTGGGATAAATCGCCACCATCTAGTGCTCTGAGTTCGGATAAATCATTGACAAGATTCATAACTTCCTGTTTAGCATCCTCATCATCACTGCAGACTACTACGTCGCAGGCAATATCCTCTTCTATATCATTTAGCGGACTTGCGGGAACGTTTTGAAATGCTGATACGACTTTACCATCACAATTTGCTTGAAGTTCCTCAGACGCACTACCTGCTTCGGGGGGTGTATAGTAGAAGTTTTTTCCTTCTTTTTTCATCGGAACTAGTGGGGAAACGACTATCTTCTCTTCCAAATCTAAGTCTTCAACAGCAGATGGAGCATACTTGTAAGGAATCGTAACTATCACTATTTCACTTTTTTCTGCAGCTTCTTGGTTTTCCATTCCAACAATTTCTACATCTTCAAATCCAAGGTTTTCTAGATCTTCCCTGTATTCTTCAGCTAACATCTGAGCTTTATCTTCCTTCCTAGAACCAACTATTATGCTGTATCCTGAGATAGCAGCTCTCTTTATGATACCGGCACCCATATCACCTGTACCGCCTAAAGCCGATAGATCATACATTGAAACTGTTCACCTCCTGCCTAATTTGGTTCTATCTTACTTTGACAACTCTTGGATTTGGTTTTGGTTAGTAAAGGTTATAAAAATACTTTTAGCTGGGAAAGTTAGAAAATCAGTTTCAGAAGATTATCAGGACGAAATAAGGTCGACGCCTTTATCTACCGAAATCTTGGCAGAAAGTGGAAGTTTCATTTTCGCACGACGTAAAGACTCTCGACCCGCTTTGTAGAAATCCCGTGGAGTTTTGATACTAATTATCTCCTGACCGGGTGAAACTCTAGCTGCTAAACTCACTGGCCTGCCAAATGATTTACGCATACCATCTGAAATACGGTCTGCTCCGGCTCCGAGAGCCATTGGGTTTTCTCTTAGTACTTGGTGGGGATAGACTCTGAGTTTTAGATAGTAGTTTTTTTCTCCTGCGGTTTTCATCATGTGCCGGTTTGCTGAAACTCTTGCTGATTCAAGGGCTGTGTGTCTGATTTGTCCTTTTTCTGAGCTTTTGAGTGATAGGTGTATTGGATATTCTTTATTTGGGTCTCCCCTTTCGTAGAATGTTATTCTGTTACCTGGGAGTCCTGTGATGTATTCTTTTCGAGTGTAAGCTTGTCCATCTTGTTCTCTATATGCACTGGCTGGTTTTTCTGGCATTTTTATTCCACCTTAATCTTGCTTAGCTTCATATTTATACTTGCGAATTTATATTGGTGTTGGTATGGGTTGACTTTTCTTGTTATATGTGACCTTGTATCTTATCTGGATTCTTTAGTAATTCAGGGATTGCCTATGGTATAAAGGTTTTGAGCGATGCTAAATGGGGATAAGGTGATTTCTGTTAGTCTGAACGCGGTTTGGTTATTCAGGCTGTGTGAATTGAGTTTTTATTCTAATCTTCTAAATTGCCCCGATTTTTGAAATGCATGTTCATAAAAATGTATATTTGTATGAAAAATATGAGAATATATGAAGAATATGGTCCATTTTTGTAGGGAATATAAAAAAAGCCGTACCGGTAAATCTTTCCTCGGTCACCATGTTTAAAGAAAAATGGAATAATACCGGATTGAAAGGTTTGTTTTTTGATTTGAATATCGAAAAAGCCCTTTCAAGTGGAGATCTGCACGAAGTCGGCAGATTATTGAGAAATTTTGGAGAGTTTTACTATAACTCGGAGAGCGAAGATATTGGGGATAATGAGCTTTCAAACTTTGAAGAGGCTCAGGCTAGAAATCTGACTAGGAGAAAATCCTTAGATACCAGATGAAAACGGAGAAAATAAATAATTGAATAATTGGCAACCCTAAACTTCCAATTATGGGAATGTATCTGTGGAGATTGATTCGCATTTGGAATGGGAAGATGACTTGGAAAAATAAATGATTTACCAAATATAAGGACAATCCAAGAGTTCCCTATAAATTACATAATTTCTCACCCCTTTTTGAATAAGAAGGTAAAAAAACAAACAAAGAACAAAAAGTAGTTGAGAATCATGACTTCAAGAAAAATACAAAAAAGTAGAAGCGGGAGTTATCTAGTTTCACTCCCAAAAGGATGGGTAGAAGATAGTGGCCTTGAGAAAGGTGACAGAGTGGAGATAAAAAAATCAGAGGATGGTTTTCTCACACTGTTACTTTCCGACCAGAAACGTAAACTAAGCTATGAATTAAACTATGAAGATTTTCCGAATATTGGAGCGATAGAAAACACCATTAAGGCTTGCTATATGCAAGGTGCAGAAACGATTAAAGTAAAATCTGAGGAAGCAATGGCTGAGGAAAAAGAGAAGTTAAGACCTATAGTGCTTGATTTGATTGGTTCGGAAATATTCAAGGATAGACCGAACCTTATATCGTATAGAGTTTTGGTGGATCCGACAAAATTTTCGATAAATAACTTAACTCAGAGGATTTATAATCTCGTAACTTCGGTCCATGAAAATGCGATTGAAGCTTTGGAGCATGATAATCCTGAACTTGTATCTGGTGCTTCTCAGAGAGGAAAAGATGCTAAAAGAATATACAGACTGATGATAAGGGAACTTAAAATATCCGCTATTGATAGGGAGGTAGCTGAGTCTATTGGAATAGAAAGTAAAGGTGACGATTTGATTTATACGATAGCGGCTAGAGATTTGAGTAGAATGGCTCATCATGCGGTTAGGTTCGCAGAACTTGTACACCAATCTGGCGATCGACTGTCTGAAGAGGATATAAACTCCCTTTTGGAAATCTCAGACGTAGTTTTAAAAATGGAAGAAAAATCTGTAACCTCACTACTAGAAAAAGATATCAGTCTAGCAAGTGAAATCGTAGAATTAATGGATGAAGTAAGAGAACTTACAGACCATTATGTCAACAATCCGGCAGAGGGGAGCTTAGATCAAGAATCTTGTGAAGTTCACACTGAAGGATGTTTAGACCCGACAATGTGTGATTTAAGAACCTCATTGTCTCGAAATCTAAGAAGAATAGCGGGTTATTCCGTAGCAATTGCAGATAATGCGACCGTCGGAGCAGTCAGCAAATTTCAAGAATAAAAAATATTTCTACCTATTTTAAAAAATCCAAAAATAGAGAAAGGAAAACAAGAGGCCAGACCTTAATGCGGGGAGCTTTTCGTAGAATGTTAGAGGGGGAGGGTATAGATTTGTGTTGGCCTGGCCTCTTGCGTTAGTTTGAATTGAGTGTTTAGCTTTTGATTTCGGGGACGGCTACGACTTTTTCTTTGGCTAGTTCGTATGCGTTGTCGTAATCGAAGATTCCTTTGTCGGAAGCCATTGCTCTTTTCAAGAGTTTTAGTTCGATTTCTTTTTTGAGGTTTCCAATGGTTAGGGCTCCTATGCCGTAGAGGTTTTCTTTGATTTTTTCCATGTCTGCGTTCGGGTCTAGTCCTTCTATTCCGGTTGGTGGTACTGCGTTTGTGTCTGCGACGACTCTTGTGGTGTCGTCTAATTTATCTAATAATTCTGAAGAGAGAGTTTCTATTCCCTCGGCTCCAGTGCTTAAAATAAGGTCGGCGTCTTTGATAGCTTCAAATTTGGTCTCATTGTTTGTGGTAACCATTCCTTCAATTTGGGTTCCGGCTCTTTCGGAGACTTCTTCTGCGACTTCATCAACTTGGTCTGCGGTTTTACCCCACGTTTCTGTGATAACGGTTTCAGCACCCGCTTTAGCGCACAATTCGGCTGCTACTTTACCGACAGGTCCTGTCCCTGCTATTACAGTCACTTTTTTTCCTTCGAGATTTCCTTCTCGAAGTTTTGATAGTCCGGCACTTGATTTTGCTACAACTGCACTAGCTGTGGTATATGCTCCTTGGGGGTCGACTACTACTGATGCTTCGAAAGGTTCGAACATTGCCTCTTCCGTCGCATCAAGAACATTTTTCACTTCTTGAAAGTCGGATCCACCTAGCAAGAAACTGACCATCTTCACTCCTTCAGGCCCTCCTGGGAAGATGGCGTCTTGAACAAGTTCTTCTACCTCCTCAGCTTTGACCTCATCGTACGGTACTACTGTGTCGAATCCGGCATCGTAGGCCATGTAGATGTCGAAGGGGCTTGCTCTTTCGTCCGTGTCGAGGAAGTAGAGAATATTTTTCTGCATATGTAAACACCTCCTTAAGTATGATTTTTTCTTGAATATACATATACTCTGATATTTTTTTATACTCTTCGTAAAAAGGTTTCATTCATACATGTAACGTTCATAAATTATGTAAATATCTAACAAGACCTGAACCAAAAATAAAACCAAAAATCCAATACTTAGCCGCCGGAAGCTCCCACAAACCAACTCAAATACTTCGCAGACTTACTAACTCCCAAAAATCTAAGAATATTAGGAATCTCCTTAGCCAACGCATTGATAAAACTAGAATGTTGGTCGAACTCAAACTCATCAAGAATCAAATCTTTCACCTTCGTTTCCTCTAACAAACTAAAGAATAATGACAAATCTTCATCATCCATATTCCGCAAAATTCTCATAACTCTATTCCCAAGCTCAAACTCCTTACCAAATTTTTCCTCCACAAGCTGTCCATACTCTGACAAAACTTCCTTACTAGGCTCACTCTCGAGCCCATTTACAATAACCTCACTAGCTATATCAGCACAAGAAAGCCCCATGTAAATCCCACCACCAGTCAAAGGCTTTACATGCCCGGCCGCATCTCCAACCAAAACCACACGATCCCCAAAAATAGTCCTACTCCCTCCTTTGGGAATAACATCGGTAGTAAACCGCACCACCCTATCCTTAGCACCTTCGGGAAGGGCCGGATTGTTTCTGATGAAATCTAACAAATTTTTCCGCACGTTTCTTCCTCTATCGCATAAACCAACCCGGAAAACTTCGCCGGCGGGAACCACCCATCCGAAAAAATGTTCGGACCACTCATTTCCGAAAAAAACATTCGCCGCCTGACCTTCTACATCACCTACAACCTCAGCTTGAACCCCCGCCAAGGGAGAAAAATCATCAATCAAACCAAAACTACGAGCGACTTTAGAATTCGTCCCATCCGCTCCCACAACCAATCTACAATCAATTCGATCACTTCCATTGGAGTTATCCACTTTCAGAGAAATCTTGTCCTCATCTCTAGAAACACCAACACAACTAGAATTAAGCCTAATCTCCGCACCCGCCCTACTAGCTGCCTCGCCCAAATCTCGATCAAACTCACTTCTTCTAATAACATGTGCTTCTAACTTATCGCGAGAAAACCTGACAGAATCCTCACTTGGAGAGTAAACTATTCCCTCCCATAATTCATTAGCCGACCAATCCGCAGGATTCAAACCCACATTCTTCAGACCTTCTGAACCAACAATCCCAGCACAACACATCGGATGTCCAATCTCACTGTCTTCCTCAAGAATAGTCACATCAAACCCTTTTTCAACAAGTTTTTTCCCGGTAAAGCAACCGGCTGGACCGCCTCCAACTATTACTACATCTTTCATAAGAGTCTCCCGCCGTCGATTTTTTAAGCCCAAGGTAAATAAGGATACCGAGTGGGGCCCAGAATGATAAACATAGGTTATGCAATACTCGGAGCAATTCTCTTATTCATCCCAGGCTTTTTGTTGAGCTTACTACTATACCCGGGCGAGGATAGGTTCGACTTTTGGAAAAGGATAGGAACTAGCATAGCTCTCAGTGTCTTTGTGGATATGATAATCATAACGATTTTGGCGCAACCTCAACTGAGGTCTCTAAAATTCACACCGGTCGTAGGAAGCATACTAGCTTTCTCTGCAGCGTGCGGAGTACTCATTTTCCTAAGAGAGAAAAGCCGTCAAACGCTATTGGCGTTCTTTAGAATATCAAAATCTGAAAAATAATAAAAAACAAAGAGGCGGGGAAATGTTCGACTACAAACAAGTAATGGTAGTAAGGGATGACCTAGAGATGAGTAAAGGAAAACTCGCCGTTCAAGTAGCTCATGCTTCATTGTCCGCAGCCGAAAAAGCTAGGAAACAAAATAAAGAATGGTATGAAAACTGGCGTAACGAAAGACAAAAGAAAGTAGTAGTAAAAGTTTCTTCAAAAGAAGAACTAAAAAACTTGAAAAAAGAAGCCGAAATTCAAAATATTCCAAATCACCTAGTAAAAGATGCAGGACTAACAGAACTACAACCTGAAACCCCAACCGTGCTAGGAGTAGGTCCAGCACCAAACGATGAAGTCGATAAAGTAACTGGCGACCTAAAACTACTCGGGGACTGATTAAAATGAAACTTGAAGATGTTGGTGAAAAAAAATTATTGGAACTCGCCCGAAGTATATGTGATGAAGGGCCAAGAGTTGAAGTAGGAGTCGGTGACGACGCGGCAGTACTTGAAATGGACGGACTATACCTATTAGCATCTACCGATATGTTGATTGAAGATGTTCACTTCACAAGGGATACTCCTGCAAAGCAAATTGGTAGAAAGGCGGTAGTTACAAATCTGAGCGACATAGCAGCTATGGGAGCAAAACCCTTGGGGTTAGTTTACTCAATAGGAGCTCCGGGAGAAAAAGATTTGGAATTCATCACAGGCCTTTTACAAGGGATGAACTCTACAGCTCGAAAATATGATACCTATATAGTGGGTGGTGATTTGAACGAGGCTGAGACTGTAATTCTTTCAGGTACAGCTTTCGGTCAGACTGAAAAAGATAAGTTATTACTCCGGTCGCGTGCAAAGTCAGGTGATTATATCGGAGTTACTGGAGAATTAGGAGCTGCTACAGCTGCGGTTATGGCAATGGTGGAGGATTTGCCTCTGGAGAAGTGGGGGCCTTTGAAAGAGGCTTTGGAGGAACCGGAAGCGAGAGTTAAGGAAGGTAGGATTCTTTCGGAAAGTGAAGGGGTTACATCGGCAATAGATATTACTGATGGTTTAGCTGCTAATCTTTGGCAAATCTCAAGGAGAAGCAACATGAATCTTGAAGTTAATTTTGAAGATATTCCGATAAGTGAAGCTGCGAAAGAATTTGCCAATGAACATGATACTGATCTGGATAATTTTGTTTTTCACGGGGGAGAAGAATTTGAATTACTTTTCACAGTAAGGCCTGATGTTTGGGAAGATTTAGAAAAACGTTTTGAAGATGTTGATACGAAAATAAGTAAAATTGGAGAAGTAAAAACCGGGAAAGGAGTTCAACTGTTGAGAAATGGTCAAAAAGAAAAATTGCCGGATAGAGGATACGAACATTTTAGATGAGGCATAAAAGAGAAGGATTTTATTGAAAGCTATCGATTACAAGATAGGTGAAAAATATGAACTTGATAATGATGGGGCCCCCTGGCGGCGGTAAAGGAACTTACAGCAGTAGAATCAGTGATGAGTACGATATTCCTCATGTTGCGACTGGAGATATTTTCAGAAACGAGGTAGACGAAGGTTCGGAGTTAGGGAAAAAAATTGAGGAATATTTGGAAGAAGGAGAACTAGTGCCTGACGAAACTGTAAATGATGTTGTTCGGAAAAGACTTTCAGAACCCGATTGCGAGGATGGTTTCATCCTTGATGGTTATCCAAGAACATTAAACCAAGCGAAAGCTCTCGATGAGATTGCTGACATTGATCTATTGATTAATTTGGATGTTTCTGAAGAAGTGATTATTGAGAGATTATCCAATCGTAGAATTTGTCGAAACTGTGGAGAGATTTATAATTTGAAATCTTTGCCTCCGGAAGAAGAGGGAGTTTGTGACGAGTGTGGCGGTGAACTATATCAGAGAGAGGATGACAAGCCGGAAGTGATTAAAAAGAGATTAGAAGAGTACAAGAAACGAGCGGAACCTATTCTAGAATTTTATCGAGATAAGGGAGTGGTGGAGGATATCGTTTTTGAAGGGGAAAGACCAATTGAAGAAGCTATGGAAGAAATAAAGTCCGTTATAGGCTAAATTAAAGAATAAAACACTAGAAATCATTTTCAGGGAAACAAGATGGATTTAGAAGAAGAGGTTAGAAGCTTAAATAATCAAGAAAAAAGAATCCTATCCGCTTTAGGAGGGCTAGATGTCGAAGCGAGAGTTGAAGAGTTACAAGATAAAACAGGACTTAGCCAATCTGGAATAATGAGATCGGCTCTTAACCTTCAAGAAAATAATTTCTTGGAAATAGAGAAAATAACTAGGAAAAAAATAATAATCACTGAAGAAGGAAAGGAATATCTCAAAAATTCACTTCCTGAAAGAAGAGTACTCAAAGCTCTTTCTGAGGAAGAAAAAATAAAACTTTCCGATTTGTCAGAAAAGGCGAATATATCTCAAGATAAAACCGGAATAGCAATTGGGTGGATAAAGAGAAAGAATTGGGGAAATATTGAAGAAGAGAACGGAGAAAAAATACTCAAAGTAACAGAGGAAGGTCAAGAGGCGTCTGGCAAAGAGGGGGATGATGAAAAATTATTGAAGAGGTTTGAAGATTCTGATAGTTTATTTATTGAAGATATTTCTGACAAGTTGAAGGATGAAATTTCTGCTTTGAAAAGTCGAGATTTAGTGGAGATAAAAGAAAGAAATCAACACAAGTTATCTCTTTCCGAAAAAGGTAAAAACGCTCAAGATTACGATTTAGAACCTCGAGAAAAGGTAAGTAAACTCAACAGAGATTTGATAAAATCTGGAAAATGGCAAGAAGTAGAACTGAGAGAATATAACGTGACCGCACCCACAGAACCCGTCTACCCAGGGAAAGACCATCCTCAGAGAAGAATAATAGAAGAACTTAGATCAATCCTACTCCGAATGGGTTTCGAAGAAATTAGAGGTCCCATGGTTGAATCAGAGTTTTGGAATTTTGACGCGCTTTTCCAGGCACAGAACCATCCTGCTCGTGAAATTCACGACACTCTCTCACTCTCTAAACCGGAGAGGGCAAAGATTCCTGATGAGGAACTTCTAGAAAGGGTAAAAAAAGCTCATGAGGAGGGAGTCGCAGGTTCGGAAGGATGGGGTTATGATTTCGACAAAGAAATTAGCAGAAAACCTATTTTGAGATCACAAACCACTGCTGATTCTGTCAGATATTTAGCTCAAAAACCGGAACCTCCGGTGAAGGTTTTCTGTATAGATAAGGTCTTTAGGCGGGAACGTATTGATTACCAGCACCTGGCGGAATTCCCCCAGGCGGAAGGTATTGTTATGGCGGAGGATCTTAACTTTAGAAATATGCTCGGTTATTTAAAGCAAATACTTCTTGAAATTGGTGTTCCAAAAATAAGATTCAGACCAGGTTATTTCCCCTATACCGAACCATCGGCTGAAGCAGACGGTTATTTCCCGGAGAGAGATGAGTGGATAGAACTATTAGGAGCTGGCATGTTTAGACAAGAACTTCTAGAACCTTTAGGAATAGAATATCCGGTTTTGGCTTGGGGTATAGGTTTCAGTCGTATCGCGATGATTAGAATGGGGATAGAGGATATGAGAGATCTTCACAATAATGATTTAGAATGGCTGAGGAACAGCTCAATGGGATAACATGCCTACTATAGAAATAAACTTATCAGACCTAAACCGGCTAATAGGAGAAAACTATTCACTTGGTAAACTTCGAAAACCACTCCGAAATCTAGGAATAGAAGTCGAAGGTATGACACCCGAAGGAAACGTAAAAATAGAAATTCATCATGACCGTCCCGATTTACTGGGTATTGAAGGAGTGGCAAGGGCGTTGAAGGGGTATTTGGGAAAAGAGTTAGGTAATCCCGACTATGAACTGAAGGATCCTAAAATTGAATGTGTAGTGGATTCCAGTCTAGAAGGGAAAAGACCTGTCGCGGTAATGGGGCATATTGAAAATGCTGATTTTGATAATGTTTCTGTAAAGGCTTTGATGGATTTGCAAGAGAAGTTACACAATGTCTTAGGTCGAGACAGGGAAAAAATTTCTATCGGTGCTTATGATATCGATGGGATTGAACCTCCTATACATTATACAACAACCCCTCCAGATGGTGAAGGGTTTGTTCCTCTAGAATTTGAAGAGAAACTTACACCTCAAGAAATTCTCGAAAAACATCCGAAAGGTAAGAAATATGCTCATCTCATAGAAGGTTATGATAGATATCCTTTACTCACTGGATCAAATGGAAAAGTTCTATCTATGCCACCGATTATTAACAGTGAAGCTTGTCGTCTGACGGAAGATGTTACAAATATCGGAGTTGATGTGACTGGAACAGATGAGGAAATAGCTGAAAAAGCTCTTGAGATTATCATGTCCGCAGCCGCGGAGAGAGGTTTTGATATTAGAGCAGTCAAAGTAAAACGTCCTGATTCTGAAATTGTTACTCCAAGAATAGAAAATAAAGAGAAGAGCTTCAACCTCAAAAATGCTAATAAAAAACTAGGTTTGGAGCTTGGTTCTGATGAGGCTTCTAAAATAATGAAAAAGATGCGTTACGATATAGTTGAGCAAAAAAATAATAAAATCAAAGTAAAAACTCCCTTCTATCGTTACGACCTTATGCACGAAACCGACCTATTTGAAGATTTAGCGGTAGGATATGGGTATGACAAGTTAGAACCAGAACTACCTTCTATCGAAATCACTGGAAAACCTCACAATATAGAGAAAAAAAGCCAAATTGCCAGAAAAACGCTTACAGGTTTAGGATTCATGGAAGCAATGCCTTACATCCTTACCAGTCCAGAACTGAACTTCCAAAAAATGAACATTGAAGGGGAAGCAGTGAGTGTGAAAAATCCGATATCAAAAGAGTACTCAATTCTCCGAACATGGTTGTTGCCGGGTTTGATGGATGCTCTTAGAGAAAATAGACTTCATGAGCTTCCCCAAAGGCTCTTTGAGGTTGGGGATGTTGTATTGTTGAATGAGGATGCGGAAACGGGTGCTGAAAATGTTAGAAGAGCTGCTGCTGTAGCTATTGGGGAAGGAATGGATTATACCTACGC
This sequence comes from Hadarchaeota archaeon (SeqCode), assembly GCA_964608515.1. GTDB lineage: Archaea > Hadarchaeota > Hadarchaeia > Hadarchaeales > JAGGTB01 > CAYLJV01. The sequence continues at coordinate 24,893 of CAZSNS010000011.1, read as the reverse complement.
TCGATCTATTGCGGAGGCTCTTTTGAGAGAATTCAGATTAGATTGGGAAGTGAATTCGTTTGAACATCCTTCCTTATTAGACAATAGAACAGCTCAGATTGTAATAGAGGATGAAAGGAGAGGATTTATGGGGGAAGTTCATCCTGAAGTTATTGCTAATTTTGAGCTTGAACATCCTGTTGTAGCTTTTGAATTGGATTTACCTCAATAGGTTTTGCAGTTGGAAGAACTCGAAAAAATAGCTGACTGGATTGCGAAAAATTATTCGAATGCTGATAAGATTGTAGAAGTGGGTATTGGGAATACGAGTTATACTATGGATAAACTTAAGGAGTTACTGCCTCAAACAACTCTCGTTGCTACTGATTCTAGAAAAGTTTCCGTACCGAATGAGATAAATTTTGAACTTGACGATATAACTAATCCTACCATGTCTATTTATCAAAACTCTGATTTGATTTACTCTATAAGAATCCCACCTGAGTTGTATCCTTCCATATTTGAACTTGCTGAGGAAACCGATTCTGACGTTTTATTTAAGCCAGTAAGTTCGGAAGAAGCTCCTCCTAAGGGGAAATTAATAAACTATTCAGGAATTTCTTTTTATCTGCTAAGTACTTCTTAAAACCAATAAATATCAGAATATTTTAGAAACTGGAAAAGTCCAATAAAAAGGGGTTCATTGGAAATGAATATTCTTAGTAAGAACTTTGAGGAAAAATGGGAAAACTACGTCTGGCAAAGTGCAGCAGCTGGAATATCAATCCTAATACTTCTCCTAGTCTTTACGGATATTATAGAATTGGTTTTAGTAGCCGCCGCCGGATCAACAGCATTCACTGTATTTGCGATTCCACACAATAGAACAGCAAAAACCAGAAATATAGTTGGAGGGCACTTGATATGTACTGTGATAGGTGTTGCTTCTTCTTATTTTACCCCTATATGGATTGCTGGGGGGGTGGCGGTGAGTTTGAGTTCTTTTTTGATGGTCCTGGTTGATGCGGAACATCCTCCGGCCGCTGGGTCCGCATTAGGATTAGCGGCTTCTCCAACATTTCCCGAAACTGCTTTTATTCTCGCTACTGCTTTTGTTTTTCCTTTGATTAGGTATTCTTTGGAACCGTGGTTGAAGGATTTGTACTAGCGTTTTAGAAAAAACGGGTCTATGGTCTGCCTTTTTGCATTTTGTCGAGGCATTCTTTTTGTATATCGTAGAATTCTTTTGCTTTTTTCATGATTCTTTTTTCTAGTCCGGAAGGTTTTCTAAGATCTCGTTGCGGTTTTATTTTTCTGACTGTTCGTCCGAGAAAGTCTTTTACTTTTCTTTTCGATAGGTGTTTTTTTCTTGTCAGTCTCTTTATTTTCTTGTCCACCAGGTGACTTGGAGCGTCCACTTTTTTTATTAATTGCTTTCGGGAGAGGGGATAGAGATAAGCACCGATATTTGTTTTGTTTTTTAATTCGTTGAATATTTTCTTACCTCCCAGGTCTTCTTGTCCCAGTTCGTAAAATCTACTATATCGGCGGATTCCTTTTTTTCTCATTTTTTCCTTCAAGTTTTGAGGAGTTTCTTTCACGTTTGCGTACCCATGAACCTCGAGTCTTAGAAGAGCGTCTCTAATTTTTTCTTTTTCTACAATTTTTCCATAATTTTCTTGTACGAATCTGTAAAGTTGGTATTCAAATCCTCCTCCAGGGTCTCGGAACCAGAGGAAGAATGCTAAATATCCTTCCAGAGAATTCGGATCTATTTTGAACGGTATTAATTCTTTTAATTTCTCTTCAGAGGTTTTTTCTATTTCATCTCTAGTCTCTTTTACTACTTCTACCGGTTCCTCGACAATTTCTTCTAAGGAATCTCTCAATTTGTCAAGTTCCGATATGGAAGATAGTTTAAAGTCCTCTTTATGACAAATATCCACTGATTTCCGATCAGTGACATCCTTTTTAACTCCATGAACGCCCCAACCATCGGTTTTCTTTTTCATTACCTCTGTGATAGCCTTCCTTATCTCTTCTAAAGCCCGGGATGTTTCTTTCTTGCCGAAATTTTTTGCATAAGATCGGGAAGTGAATGGAAAACCCAACTGGTAAATATCGCTCCTGAAATTTTGAAAATATTTCGAAAATTCAAACCAATAATCAAAATCAAACTCGAACTCAATTCCATTATCAAAAATAATCGTCAAAGTACAAAGCCAAACAATTTTGATATTTTTTATTCTAGTTTCCTTCCTCCAAAAATTATCAGAACGAACAGTTCCCTTCTTTCGATAAGATTTAGTAACATGAAATAACTTGAAATCATTTTCACGAAGCTTAACCACAATCTTCTCCAATAATTCGGGAAAACTCTTCTTCGACTGACCGTCCAGATGCTGTATCTGTTTCTTTATCGGAGACTTTATACGACTTATTTCAGTAGTCCTAGCACTCATGACACCACCATCCTCATTTTTAACTCTTCCATACTCTTGATAAGTTTGGTATAGAGAATAGTTTTTTGTATAAAAAATCGGAGAAGTCTATACGCAATGAAGGAATATTCTCCACGGAAACTAGACCTGGCGTTTTAAGAGGGTCGTCAGTGCTTTGGTGTGGAGAATACCTGAGTGTTCCCCACCAAAAATCGTACCTCGCGGTCCTTACAGGAGGTTTTGGCGTGACACCATCCGATGACTGTGAGACAACCCAGGTGCGAGACAGGTGGGTGGACCCTCGAGAAAGCCCGCCATGAGGGTTACTGAGTGGAGGGCGTCATAAGACAGACAATGAAGCTCGGAGTTAGTGTGTTGGGCTACATCGAGGGTCTATTTCTCACTTTCAGTTTTAATCCGTTTGGCGGTTTTCCAAGTTTCCCGAGCACATTCGGGCAAGCACCCATGTTTTTGAAACCATTTTTTGAGAAAATGAATAGTGTTATTATCCCCAGGATATCCCGAACCAGTATCGCCGAATTCTTCCTTCAATTCTTCTATCCTTTTGTCCCGTCTAACTTTTGCGATTATCGAAGCGGCAGAGGCAGGCAGTCTGTTTTTATCTGCACCGTGTTCTACAATTAGTTCGGTGTCGTGATTTAGCATGTTCATAAGATTTTTAGAAAATTTTTCAGCATTTGCACTGGCCGAATCGATAAAAGCTTTCTCAGTTTTGAGCCGATTCAAAATTTTTGAAAATCCAATCTCTTCAATCTGATTAAGATTAGTTCCTTCCCACCTCAAATTATCTATTTCACATGCTTCGAACTCTACAATCTCACATTTCTCAGCCTTTACCCTCAAAAATTCATCTAACTCTTCCCTACGATTAGGGGGTAATTCTTTCGAATCTCTAACCCCTTCACTCTCTAAATCACTAATCACTTCCGGTCGGAAAGACACACCACAAATAACCATAGGACCTAGAACGGGGCCTTTGGGCGGACCGAGATTCTCGATCCTCTACCCGCCTCGTCTAGGCCAGCAATCATATCTTTTTTCATTTTTCTTAACTTGTATAGGGGTCGATAGCTTTTTTGTTTGGGGGTTTTTTTAGGAAAATCGCTGAATTTATATGTTCGTTTTAGTAAAGTTTTTGTTGGATTTTGGAGTGTGGTTAAAGTGGAGAGAGGTCAAGTTGACACTTCTGTGATAGTAGGTATAGTTGTAGTTTTGGCGGTAGTTAGCGCGGTGAGTTTTGGCGTTTATTATTTCGGCTTTGTAAGACCTAGGAGAGCTGAATTGGAGGAGGTTAAAACTTCGGAGATACAAGAAATATCTTCTACTTTAGGTGAGTATGATTCTTCTGCTGCTGGAAAGTATAAGTCTCAGGTTAGAGCGGCTGGTTCTAAGGATGAAGTGGCTTCGGTAATGTCGGAAATGTATGATGTTTATGAATTAGAGGAGAGGCGAAATGAGTTACTTCAACTTTCGAAAAAGTTGACTCATGGTTCTTTTTACACTTTGGACAGTCTTTATAGTGATTTTAAGAGTCAAATAAATGCTAAAGAAACTATATCTGGTTTAAACAGTCTTGAAAGCGAGATAATATCGAGTGCAGAATCAGAATGGGAGAATATTCATCTTAGCCAAATATCAAGTATTTCTGATAGCGGAAAACTAGTTATGAGGAAAAAGAATACTCCGATTTTTTGGAAGGATGGAGTAGCCGAAAACGAAGCTAGAGATACAGTTAAGGCAAGTGATTGGAGGAAACTCAGAGAAATGAAATTCGAAAAATCAGGATCATATGCAGTTCCAATAGTGGATACTTTCGAGAGAACTCCAACTGTTGGACCGGAAACTACAGTAGATATTGGATTATATAATCATCAAACAGAAAATCTTCAAATTATTGGTGAAGATTCAGATGTCATAAATGTTATTTATTCCAAGGATACCTTAGGGACAATATCCTGGTCAGAATCCGAAGATGGCACATCACATTCTTATTCCACTAATCTCTGGGAGAAAATAAAAGCACAAGAAGCGAACGTAGGAGCAGCGTCTGGCGTTGGAGAGGATTGGGCTAGCAATTTAGTTCAAAAAGCAGCTAACAATAATATTGGAGATTGGGACTTAGAGGCCGTTTATATTGTGAATGTTCCTGCTCAAGGAGACGCCGCATATATCAGCAAGTATGAACAGTATAAATCCGATACTCACGATATTGTAATACTTCCACAAACGGAATAGTGTAAACTTTTTTTGAAAATCAAAGCTTTGAATATTACTAAGGGATAGAGTGCCGAATAACTTTCTAATAACTGGATTTCCAGGAAGCGGGAAAACGACTGTTTTAGAGTCTGTTGTTTCAAATCTTAAAGAGGAAGATATTCAAACTGGCGGAGTTTATTGTCCTGAAATAAGATCGGAAGGAAGACGTGAAGGATTCAAAATTGTCGATATAATGACGAACCGATCAAAAATATTAGCTCATGTTAATCAAGAAGAAGGTCCTAAAATCAGCAAGTATCGGGTAAATGTTGAGAATGTAGATGATTTGAGTGAATCGGCAATTTCAAGAGCTTTGAAGGAGGCGAATGTTGTGATGATTGATGAAATAGCCCCAATGGAAGTTTTTAGTGAGGAGTTTAAGCGTCAAGTGAGTAGGGCTTTGTCTTCTGAAAAACCATTGTTGGCTGTTATTCATAAACGTTCTAAATCTGGATTTATTGGGAAAGTGAAAAATCGTGACGATGTAGAGATGTTTGAAGTGGATGAAGAGACTCGTGATGATTTACCTGAAAAACTCACGGACTTGATTGAGGAAAGTTTTTCTTAAATGTCTTTATCTCTAATTTTGAACGGGTTAATTACATGGAAACTCAAGAGATAGAGGAAGGTAAAACTAAACTGATAGTTCCTAAACTGGAAGATTATCAAACATCTCCAAATGAGTATGTGCCTTCTCAAACTGAAGTTTTTTTCAATCCAGTTATGGAATTTTCCAGGGATATCTCTGTTTCTTCGCTTCAAGTATCCTCTGAAAGTATTAAAAATCTCAGAATTTGCGATGCCTTAGCAGGCATAGGAGCTAGAGGACTGAGATACGCTAAAGAACTTGAAGGAGTAGGAAAGGTGGTAATAAACGATCGCTCCTCAAAAGCTGGAGAATTTATTCAAAAGAACATAGAACTCAACAATCTTTCCACGGCAGAATCCAAAGAGAAAGACACTAACAAATTGCTTCACCATCACAGGCCAAGATTTCACATGATAGATATAGATCCTTTTGGCTCACCAATCCCCTTTCTAGATTCAACATTCTCAGCAATATCCCGCCGAGGTCTATTACACATCACGGCAACCGATACTGGTCCTCTAAATGGGGCTTATCGAAATGCTTGCATAAGGAGATATGGAGCTTTTCCTTTAAGGAACTCTTATTCCAGCGAAATCGGATTGAGAATACTTATAAGTTCAATTCAAAGGAAAGCCGCAGCTTACGATTTGGCTCTCACTCCACTATTAAGCCACTCTACTCAGCACTACTTTCGAACACATCTTCAGGTAGATCAAGGGGCAAAAAAAGCCGACAAGATATTGAAAAAACAAGGATATATTTCACATTGCTTTGATTGTGGAAAGAGGACCGTTACAAAAGGTCTTCAACCTGTTCTACCCGAGGAATGTGATTGCGGAAAAGAACTTGAACATGGAGGCCCGTTGTGGTTAGAAGATTTTGCTGATGAGGAACATTTACAAGAAGTTATTGAAGATTTGGATGCTAGAAATTTTGAAAAAAGTGATAAAGAAATTGATTTGCTAGAATTATGTTTTGAGGAGATCGGAGGGCCTCCGGGTTTTTATGATGTTCATGAGGTTAGTTCTTTAGTTGGTGTTTCACCGCCTAAGTTCGAACAGGTGATGGATAAACTTCGTGATAGGGATTATTTTGCTTCGAGAACTCATTTTTCGGATATGGGAGTTAGAACAGATGCTTCTATTGAAGTTCTGAAAGAGATAATTTCTTAAAATTATTTTTTGAAGCCTTTTCCTATGATATAGATTTCAGCGCTTTCGTCTCGTGATGCTTCGGGTTTAGAAGATTTGCAGAAATCGAATTTTTCTTTTGCTTCGTCTAGTAAATCGGTGAAGAATTCTCCTTGGAAAACCTTAATTAGAATGTTTCCTTCGGATTGGAATAATTTTTCAGCTATTGAAATACATGCTCGTCCTAATTCTACCGACCTAGCATGGTCTACTTCCCAGACCCCTGTAATATTGGGGGATGCGTCTGATAAGATCACATTTGGCGGTCCTGGCAGATTTTTTCGGATTAGGTCAATCGTTTCAGATTCCGTGATATCGCCTGTTAGGGTTTTAACATTGGAATATTCCAATTTTTCGATTTTTTCTAAATCTATTCCTAATACAAATCCTTCTTTCCCCACTTTTTCTCTCGCTACTTGTAACCAACCGCCAGGTGATGAGCCAAGGTCTAGAACGATATCGTTATTTTGTAAGATATTGTATTTTTCGTTTAGTTGTTTGAGTTTGTAAGAGGCTCTGCTTCGATATCCCTCCTTTTTCGCTTTTTTGTAATAATGATCATTCTTGCGTTTTTGTTGCCATCTATTACCCATGTTACCACTTTTCCGGTTCTAATCCTGCTTTTTTAAAGCTTGAAACTACTTCTTTTTCCAATTCGGAAAGATTTTTCCTGTAGAAAAGGTGACTTTCACAATCACAATCACTAGATCCGAAATTGTCTACATAAGAGAATTTTTCCGATAAATTTTTAGCTATCTCGCATTCTTTTCTCTTTTCGCTCTCCCCGAAAATAACGTCTCTAATTTCCGCCTTTCTTAATAAATAATCGATATGCCAATGAGTTTTTTTCTCGTCACGCAAATGTCTTTCTATTCTCTTTTCCAGATTTTTTAGTCCGGACCCTACGTAGGCGTACCAACTCTCTCCAAATTTAATTTTTCCAAGACCACCTACCTCTATTTCAGGATTCTTAGAAACTCTAATAATCAGAACATAAGAGCCCTTCACAATAATAACCTCTTAATAACCACTCGCCACTCCTTTACTTCGAAATCAACTAATCGGTTAACTCTAAAGAAACTAAGCAATGACTAGGAGGAAATTTCAATACTAAATTCCTCAGCAAATTCCTTATACCTATTACGCACAGTCACCTCAGTTACTTGCGCCACTTCAGCCACTTTCTTCTGAGTTTTTCTCTCACCATGCAAAATAGCGGCTATATAAATTGCAGCCGCAGCTATCCCGGTAGGTCCTCTTCCTGTGGTCAGTTTTTTCTCCTGAGCTTTGTTGATGAGTTCGATTGCTTTCCTTCTAGTTTCTCCGGAAATACCTAATTCACTTCCGAATCTTGCAACGTAGTTTGAAGGATCTGTTGGTGGAATGTGGATATCTAGTTCTCTTGTGATGAATCGGTAACTTCTCCCGATTTCTTTTTTCTCAACTCTGCTGACTTCCGCTATTTCTTCTAACGTCCGAGGCATTTGAGTTTCCCTACATCCAGCATACAAAGCAGCGGATGAGACTCCCTCTATCGAACGACCTCTGATAAGTTGTTTTTTAACTGCTTCCCTATAGATCATTGCTGATATTTCTCTAACGTTTCTTGGAAGGCCTAGTTGGGAGGACATTCTGTCCATTTCTGAGAGTGCGAACGCTAGGTTTCTTTCCGTGGCGTCTGAAACTCTTATACGCCTTTGCCATTTTCGCAACCGGTACATTTGCGATCTTTTTTTCGGGGAGAGGTTTTGTCCTTGACTGTCCCTGTTTTTCCAGTCTATTTTTGTTGAAAGTCCTTTGTCGTGAATTGTGTAGGTCATGGGCGCACCTCCACGGCTTTTTTCTTCTCGTTGTTTTTGGTCGAAAGCTCTCCATTCTGGCCCTCTGTCCTTGATGCCCTCTTTTATTACCCTCCCACAATCATTGCAGATTATTATGTTTCTTTGGTAGTCTCTGACTACGGCACTATTTTTACAAGAAGGACAGGCCTGTTCTACTTTTTCTTTGCCCTGGTTTTGGTTTTCTTTTTCAGATTGGGCTATTTTAACACCTTTTGTTTAGGAATAATCATCACGAGAAGAACCCTATCTTAGTTTTCTTTTATAAAGGTTTCGAAACCTATTTATACTGGGAATTTTCTTCCTTTTTAAAGATGGAAGGGTGAAAATCCTTTTACGAATAAAAGACGGAATAAATTGTGATTAGAATGCCTGAAGAAGGAGAAAAACCTAAAATTTGGCGAATAGTACTTGACGTTTTAAAGCCTCACGAACCTTCACTCCCAGAATTTGCCAAAAAAATAGGAGCTATGAAGGGAGTAGAAGGAGTAGATGTTGCCCTCCTAGAAATAGATAAAGAAACAGAAACACTCAAAATTACAATAGATGGAGACCTAGACTACCAAGAAATAAGAACAGAAATAGAAGACTGGGGGGGAGTGGTCCACAGCGTAGACGAAGTAGTCGTAGGGAGCAAACCCCAAAGCTAACCCATAACCACAGTTTTTACTTTCCAACCAATTAGAAAAACACCCCTCAGAACTTTTGCAAAGGTAAAAGCGGGCGGTGGCATAATCAAAAAAATTTACACGATAGGTTATGGCGACAAAGATTTCAACTCCTTAATCAACATACTAAAAGAAAACGGAATTCAACAACTAATCGACGTAAGATCCTTTCCAAAATCAAAAAGACCGATATACAAAAAAGAGAACTTGAAAAAGAACCTCCCCTCTTCTGGCGTGAAATATTTTCACCTAGGAAGTTTAGGCGGCTACAGAGATGAGGGATATGAAGAATATATGAAAACTGAAGATTTTCAACAAGCTTTGAAAAAATTAGAAAATTTAGCGAAGGAAAAGAAAACAGTCATAATGTGCTTGGAATCTTATCCTGGCGGTTGTCATCGCAGATATATTGCTAAAAAATTGGAAGAAAACGGCTGGAAAATCCAACATCTAATCGGCAAAAAGGGAAAACAGAAAACTCTGGACTAGGGAAATAAGATAGAAAAATCAAATAATCTTACTCTTCGTCTTCTTCAGCTTCTACCTCTTCACCTGACCCTTCCGAAGTCTCCTCTTCTACTTCCTCAGACTCTTCACTTTCCTCTTCTTCAACCTTTTCTTCTAAATCGCCTTCAATCAGAACAGCATTCAAATTATTTTCTTGACCTGGTCGACTCGTTACACGCGCTTTTCCAGCTTCTGTTTCTATTATCGCTCCCTTCGTGATTATGTTTCTCCGGGCTAGGTTTGGATCGGCGGGATTCTCCAAAACTGATTTTATTTTACTCTTCTTACTCTCTCCAGCTTCTGGATCGGTAACATTAGCAACATCGATAGAAAGTAACCTTGACTTTTTTCCTTTACCTCTGACAGAAATCTCTTTCTTTTTCTTTTCTCCTACTTCAGTATCAATGGATTCTCGACCTAGCTCGTATTTCCTTTTCTTTCGACTGGGCCATATTCGTCCGCTGCTTCCTTTGGTAAGGGATCTTCCTTGCCATTTCGCCATATATTTACACCTATCGCAACTTTTTGAGTTTCAAGTATTAAAAACGTCCGTTTTGGATTTTTTATTTCGCCATCTGTTGGAGTTTTTCTCTTATTTTGTCCATCTGGTCATCAAAACCGAAATAGCCGGCGAATTTTTTAGAGGTTCGAAGCACTTTTGTTCGACCCATTGGTTTTGCTTCTATGAAATCTAATTCTTTGAGTTTTTTCACGTACTGGTAAACTCTCCCCCCTCTTATTTCGGCGAGTTCGGATTGTTTGATTGGTTGCTTGTAAGCTATTACAGCTAGGGTTTTCAATGCGCCTTTATTGAGTTTTGTTTTTGGGACTACGTCTTCTACTTTGGGCATAAACTCGTCGCGGAGTTGGAGTGTGAACATATTTTCGCTAGTTTCCTTTAATCCGAGAGAACTGTCTTCTTCAAATTTTTCATCCAGTTTATCTAATAATTTTCGAATGTAGGTTTCTGAAGAAGTATCTACTATATCTTTCAATTCTTCCAGATTCAACGGTCTATCTGATGCGTAAAGAGCGGCTTCTAGCGTGGAGAGGTCTTCTTTAACTCCCATGATTTCCCTCGGGGGATTCCAACAGTTCTATGTAAATCTCTCCAAAATGTTTTTCTTGTTCAAGTTTGACCTTTCCCCTGGACCATAAAAATAATGCAAGAAGCAAATTTTTACAAATTTCTTTTTTGTCATCCTCCGGCAATAATTGAGTGAAATTAATTCTTCTTTCTTCACCCGCCAAAAGAGCTATTTTTTCGTGAAATTCCTCAATATGTTCCTCTATATTTATATGATAATCATCAACTTCCCACATAACATCCTGAACCGTTTTAACCTTCTTCTCTTTCTTCTCAGGACTCTCCTTCTTCTCAAGAACCTCCTCCAAAGAACCTGCCAAGTCAGACAAAGTAATCTGCTGATGATTTTGCCGAATAAGAGTAATAGGACCCAAATCCGGCATGTCAAAATCTAGATTTTCCAAGAGTTCATCCTCCTCTTCCCCCTCACCATCGTAAGGCGGATTTTCTGCCTTCATACGTAACAGGACAGAAGCAGAACACAAAGCTCGGCCGGAAGTTCTCAAATCGGGTTTTATCATCTCGGGCGAGGTCGAGAAGAATTTGGAAAGGCTGATCGAAAATAACAGGCATTTTATGCAACCTCCGCTGCCACTTCTTCAAGATTTACAGAAACGATATGAGAAATGTTATCATCGTCCATATTGACTCCGAACAACTTGTCAGCGGCAGCCATCACCGATTCGTGTAAAGTAACAATGGTTATTTGTGCTTCCTTGGCAAATTGCTTGACTAGTTCAGCGACTCCATTTCGATTTTTAGGGTCGAGATGAGCGTCAATTTCGTCAAATACATAAATTGCGGATGGTTTGGTCCGCTGAATAGCGAATATAAATGCAAGCCCGGTAAGGGCTTTTTCCCCTCCTGATAGTGAAGCGGCGTTTTTGAGTTTCTTTCCTTCTGGTTTCGCTTCTATATCTAGTCCACCTTCCAATGGGTTCTCCGGATTTTCCAAGGTGAGTCTCCCTTTTCCACCTGGTGAAAGTTCACTGAAAATATCGCTAAAGTGTTCAGAAACTTCTTCAAAGGTTTCCATGAAAACAGAAGCCTTCTTCTCATCTATCTCCTCAATAAATTCTAATAAAGTGTCTCTTTCTTCCGCTAATTCATCATAATGACCTTTTTGAGATTCGTATTCTTCTTTAGCTTTTTCGAACTTTTCAGGAGCTTTTTCGTTGAGTGGTTTGAGTTTTTGTATTTCTTTTTCTAACTCTTCTATCTCTTTTTCTAATTTTTCTCTCTCTTTTGACGATACTTCGACTTCCTCTTCTCCATATTCTTCAAGTTCTTCTTTCGCTTGCTCTAGATCTTTTTCCGCAGAATTTTCATCTATTCTTAAATCTCTACTTGATTCTTCAGTTTTCCTTATTTCCTTGTCTAAATCCCTTATTTTACCCCTTATTTCCCTTATTTTTCCTTCTAAATCTTCTTGTTCGGATTCTTTTTCTTCTATCTTCTTTCTTATTTCTTCAGCATCTTCTTCTGCTTCTTTTAAGGACTCTTTACACTTTTCTATTTCTTTTTCCCACTTTTCAACTCGGTTTTTAGCATCTTCTTGCTTTGCCTTGGCAGAAGTTAGTTTTGTTTTTAACCTTTCAAATTCCGACCCTGCTTCTTCGATTTTATCTTTTTTCTCCGCTAATTGGCGGAAATCTTCCTTCGATTTCAATGCTTTTTGGAAATGTTCTCTTAATGATTCCGCTACGGAATGCATTTCGGTTAATAAATCCTTTAGACTTGAGAACTTTTCTTCAAATTCAGAAGAATCTTTATCAGTTTCCTCGATTTCTTCGGTTAATTTTTCGAACTTGGAGAAAAGATCGGTAAACTTTGAGGAATATTTTTCTATTTTTTTAAGAGGGGTTTTTTCTTCGCTTTTTTCTGCTGCTTTTTCAGCTTCTTCTTGGAGGTTTTCAATCTTTTCTTCTAACTTTTCGTGTGTTTTTTTATCTTCTCTAAGGTTTTCTTCTAAAGTTTCTAACCTTGAATTTAATCTCTCCACTTCTTTGAGAGCTTCAGATTCTCTTTTTTCCCTAATAATTTCTTTAACTTCTTCCTCTTTCTTTTCAAGCTCTTTTCGCTTTTTTTCTAGTTCTTCTTTCTCATCATTTAGCTTTTCAAGTTTGCTTTCTTTTTCTTCAATTTCAGATCGAATTTCTTCTAATTCTTCTTTACAAGAATCTACTTTTATTTTCGCTAAAGCTGACTTTTTTTCCCTTAAATCCTCTTCTAATTCCCTACATTCCTGAACGTCTTTTTTATCGCTTTTCGCTTCCTCCATCTTCTTTTTAAGCTCGTCTAACCTTCCTTCTTCACTTTGAAGCTCCGTTTTGACCTTATCCAATTCTCTCATAGCTTTATCTTTCTTTTCTTCGAACTCTGCTATTCCGGCTATGTCGTCGATAATTTTTCGTCTTTCAAGAGAACTCATCTTGATGAACTTATCTACATCACCTTGCATAACGAAATTAAAACCTTCGTTTCCAACAAGTTCCCCTTTCAAAAGATCTACAATTTCTTGCCTAGTAGTTCGGTCACCGTCAAGACGATACGTACTCTTACCATCTTTGTTAACTTTCCTAGAAATAGTGAATTCTTCCTTATCTATACTCAAAGAATCATCATCATCCACAATATGTAACGTAACTCTAGCATAAGGAGCAGGTTTCTTACCAGTTTCACCCTCACTCCCATGATAAATAACATCAGCAAACTCACTAGCTCTCAAAGTTTGAGAACTTCTCTGACCAAGCACAAAAGAAAGAGCATCAATAATATTACTCTTACCACTACCATTAGGCCCCACAACTGCGGTGAGACCAGAAGATAAAGGAATAGTTTCCTTTTTATGGCCGAAGGACTTAAAGCCTCTCATTTCTAGCTTGCTTACATATACCAATTTGGACCAGGACTCCCTAGGTACTTATGGCTCCCGGTCCAGCCTCCGGCAGAGATTCGAACCCTTTAGTTAATATAAGTCTTTCTTATAAGTTATAAATCGTTTTATTAAACATTCTCAGGGAAGGCTATAAATTTAATTCTGAAAAGTATTTGATAGAGGGTGGAAAAATACCTGAGATAGCAATAATTGGAGGCTCCGGAGTTTATTCTCTTGAAGATATAGATAATCCTGAAAAACGAAGGATAGACACTTCTTATGGAAAATCTCCTGAGATAATCGTAGGGGAAGTAAAAGGCCGGGAATTAGCATTCATGCCTAGACATGGGAAAGAACATACAGAACCACCTCATAAAATCAACTTCAGAGCAAACATTCAAGCACTAAAAGAACTGGGAGTTGAAAGGATAATAGCTACAACTGCTGTAGGTTCACTAACTCCAGAAATAGATCCTGGTGAATTTGTAATAATTGATCAGTTTTTGGACTTCACGAAAAACCGAACTACTACTTTTTATGATGGTGAAAGTGGGGAAGTGGTTCATGTGGATATGACAAATCCATATTGTTCGGAACTTAGAAGGTCATTAATAGAGACTGCAGAAAAACTTGAGATCTCTGTTCATTCTTCCGGTACTTACGCTTGTACTGAGGGTCCGAGGTACGAGACTGCTGCTGAAATTCAAATGCTTAACCAGTTAGGGGGGGATGTTGTGGGAATGACTAATGTTCCTGAAAGTGTTCTTGCTCGTGAATTAGAAATTTGTTATTCTACTGTTTCCGTAGTTACAAATTATGGCGCTGGAATAGGCGAGGAAAAATTGACTCATGAAGAAGTTGCAGAGATAATGAAAGAAAATATAAAGAGGGTGAAAGAACTCGTTTTCTCAACTATTCCGAATGTACCGACGGAGAGAGATTGTGATTGTGTGAATGCACTTGATGGAGCTCGGGTAGAGCCTTAATAATTACTCATTATACATTTCGGAGTATGCGTCGTCGGTGTCAAGGTCATAGTCAGGTTCTTCTATTTTTTTCCTTTCTTCTTCAACAACCATAACCTCTTTTTCTTTTCCTTTCTTTTTTTCCTCCCCGAATCGGTAATCTTCTTCCTCTTTCAGTTTTTTATAACTTCCACAATCGGGGCAAACTAACCGCGTGTTCTCGCCCTTTTCTTCGGGCATTAGCATAGTTCCACATTCGGGACAAAATTCCATATTTTCCCCCTCTTTTACACTTATTAAGAGATGTAAGAACATCTAAGGTAACCTTTAGTATATAAAAGTTGTCTTTTCTCTTTAAAAGGTAGATTTTTGCTTTATAAACTAATTTGAAAAATTAGGATATATTGC
>CAZSNS010000011.1:0-10056 GCA_964608515.1 Hadarchaeota archaeon (SeqCode) | reverse complement strand
CCGCTCATTTACAAAAATAAAACCAAAAATCAAAATTAGAACAATAGCCGATTTCGAAACTTATTTTTTAGAAACATAGAAAGTTTAAGGAAATAGGTAAGAAAAAAGAAAGGGCGAAGAGAAAAATGTATTTAATTCTTGGTTGTGGAGATTTAGGATTTGCATTGGCCAAAAAGCTTCGAGAGGCCGAAGAAGAAGTTCAAATAATAGAAAAGGACGAAGGAAAAGTTAGACAGCTGAAAAATATGGAATTCGAAGCTTTCGAGGGGGACATCACAAATGTTGAAGGTTTGAAGCAAGCTGATGTGGAGGAGGCGGAAGTAATCATGATTTTAGTTCCTGATTTAGATACTGTAGAGAAGTCCTTAGGAGGTATCAATCAATTAAAGCTGGATTTAGATATTGATCCAATTGTCATAGCTAGAGCGACTGATTCCATTCTAAAGTCAGAAATTCTCCAACTAGGGGCTGACGAAGTATTAGTGACTTCTGAAATGTTTGCAGAATATATTCATGATAGGTTCCAAGAATTCAGGGAAAGAATAAAAGAAAAACAACTTCGAGACGTATTAAAAAATATAGAAGGAAAACTTGCTATAGTTCTACAGGATAATCCAGACCCTGATAGTATTTCTGCCGGAATTGGTTTACAAACTTATGCAGAGCCTTTGGGAGTTGAATCTGAACTTATCTTTAGCGGAAGGATTGGTCATCAACAGAATAGAGCTTTGGTAAATACTCTGAATGCGGAAATGTTGAGGGCTGAGGATATAGATTTTGAAGATTATGAAGAATACGCATTAGTAGATGTTTCAACTCATGGTAATTGTTCTTTACCTGAGGACATTTCTCCTACAATTGTTATTGATCATCATGCCTATACTTCTAGTAGAGCAAAAGCTGAGTATGAGGATATTATTAACGTAGGTGCGACTGCGACTATAATTGCTAATTATTTGAAATATTCGGGTTTGGAAGTTGATGAGGAACTTGCTACGTCTTTAACTTTTGCTATTCTTACAGATACTATGAACTTTACTAGGGGGGCTACTTCTCTTGATTTTTCTACTTTGGAGTATTTGCTTCCGATGATTAGTAATGAACTCTTACAAACGTTTCAATCTCCTCCATTATCGGCAGATACTTTGGAAGTCATTCGGAAGGCGATTAGAAGTAGTAGGGTGAAAGGTGGTTATTTGATTTCTAATGTTGGTGAGGTGAAGGATAGAGATGCGATTGCTCAAGCAGCTGATTATCTGTTGAGGCGTGAGGGAGTGCTCACTACACTTATTTATGGAATTGAAGGGGATTGGGTGTATATTTCCGGAAGAACGAAAGATGTGAGACTTCATATCGGGAAAACTATGGAAGAACTTTATGGAAATATGGGTTCTGCGGGAGGACACCCCACGATAGGTGGTGGAAGAATACCGCTTGACGCCTTCGATGTTTCTAAAGATAATAAGAAAGCTCTAAGAGGGGCCATAGATCGGGCTGTTGGAAGGAAGTTCTGGGAAGCGTTCGGTGCGTTAAAGTCTGAGCGCTGATTATTATTTCTAGTTTTTGTTTAATTAGTTTGTTTTCAGGTGGGGAGCTTTTTTAACTTGAGAACAATGATTAGACGAAAGGTGTTTGAAAAATGTTCGATAGAGGCGGTTTCGATCCTAAACAATTGGAACAGATGATGAAAAAAATGGGAATTGAGATGGAAGAGCTCTCTGGTGTCGAAGAAGTGGTTATCAAACTCTCTGATAAGGAATTGGTTTTCGATAGTCCACAGGTGCAACTAACTGAGGCGCAAGGACAAAAAACTTATCAAGTGATTGGAGAACCTGTGGAGGAGGATCAAGAACAAGAAGAGGAATCGAAGGCTGAGATTAGTGATGAAGACATAGAAATGGTAGTAGAACAAGCGAAAGTCGATAAGGAAAAGGCTGAAGAAGCTCTCGAGAAAACCGATGGAGATATAGCTCAAGCCATTGTCGATTTAGAAGGATAGAAAATATTTTCACCGTAAAAAAATCCTAAAAATAATCGATAAAATAGAGATAATGATTAGAATCGGAGATGTCGCAAAATAGAAATTCCCTTTTTTATAGACAAAAACTAACAGAGAAGGTATCTCCTCAAAGCTGACATACTGTTCTAACATTGGGACGGAAACAAATACTAGACCTAAAAGAATCATTAGAATACCAATCAAAGTTATTAATCTCATCCGAATCATCTTTTCTCTATTTGTCTTCAAGTTTTGATTTTTCTCTGTGCTTTTTTATGTCCCAAATCTTGTATAAGAAACAGAATGTCATTGAGTAGAAAATTTTACGAAAGAGACACAGCGAAGGTCGCTCGTGATTTACTGGGAAAAACATTCACACATAAGCAGGATGATAAGTATTTGAAAGGAATTATTGTAGAAACAGAAGCCTATTTCGGAGAAGATGATCCGGCTTCACGAGCTAAAGAAAACAAGACGAAGATTAACGAAATTATGTGGGCGAAAGGAGGTTTAGTCTTGGTTTATATGGTTCATGGCCATTGGCTTTTCAATATCACTACAGAGGGGAAGGATATTCCGGGTGCTGTGCTGATTCGTGCAGTGAAACCTTTGCAAGGTTTAGAGGTAATGAGGGAGAGAAGGGAAAAAGAAAAGGAGAAGGAGCTGACGTCTGGACCGGGAAAGTTTACACAGGCTTTTGGAATATCGAAAGACCATCATGGTTTGGACGTGACTTCCTCAGAGGAATTGTTCGTCTCTGATAAAGAAAGTCAAATGGATTTTTCGGAGATTAAAACTTCTCACAGGATTGGAGTTAGTGAGGATTTGGAACGGGAGCTCAGATTTTTTATTCCGAACAGTAAATGTGTCTCTCGTTGAGTTTAGTAATCTTAGGTGTCAAGAATGTCTCGTCCCCACAATTCTATGTCTTTTCCGATTCGACCGTAACTAGTTCCTTTAGTATTGTTTTTGATGTATTCGGGAAGTAAGCGGAAAAATCTTCTATCTCCATATCTTTCATCTCCGCAAATAAACACGCCTCTGTCGTTTTCTGATCTGAGGACTCTTCCAAGAGCTTGTGAAGCTCTTCTTAGTGCTGGTACAATGTATCCGTAATACA
The DNA here is from genome assembly GCA_964608515.1 of Hadarchaeota archaeon (SeqCode). GTDB lineage: Archaea > Hadarchaeota > Hadarchaeia > Hadarchaeales > JAGGTB01 > CAYLJV01. Next base: position 6,937 of record CAZSNS010000011.1, on the reverse strand, counting down.
TACCTTTTTCTTCGCCGTAAGTTTCCTGGTAGTAATCAAGGTAGATTTTAGTTCTTAAACTCATTCTGTCGAAAGGTATACCAACGAGGAATATTCCTTCAAGCGTTTCTCCTGGGAAGTCAGCTCCTTCTGCAAATCTTCCATTTACAGTAGCGCACAAAAAACCGTCCCCTCCGTTTTTTGCTTCGGTTTTGAAGTCGTCCAAAATTCTCCTAGCTTTGTTCCCATCCATCCCGCTTTGTTCCTGATAAAAATTCCTTTCTTGGTTCTCAATCCTTTCTTTCAAACCTTCTTCGATCAAACGGTTCTGAATTCTATAACTCGCAGAAAACATCGCTACATTGGAATCGATCTTTTCCGAAAATTCAGCCAAAGAATCTACATATTTCTTAGCCATCTCGTCTTTCAACTCTTTTCCTTTGGTTGTCAGTCCGGAGGGGATTAGTGAGATTATTTTTTGGGGATCGTAAAATGAGCCGATGGTGATACTTTTCACTTGTTCTAGGCCTGCTGTTGTAGCGAAAGCTCTGATTGGTTTGAGTGTGCCTGAGCAAAAGGCGCATCCTTTGAATTTTTTCCATCTTTCTTCTAGTATTTCTGCTGATCTCATGTCCCATAGTTCAAAGGCTAGAGTTCCTCTTTCTCTTTTGCCTAGGATTTCTATTCCTTCCACGTCATGATTATCTAAAACATTTAGCCAGAATTTTCCTAAATGGTGTATAGAAGATCTAGGTTTTTTTCCTTCTTCCAATTGTTTTCTTCTGAGCTTAGTTCCGTATTGGACTAATTCTTCTAAAGTTAGTCTGAATTCGAAAGGGTCCTCACCCCAGTTCTTTAGAAATCGGTGAAGGAACTCTTCAATATCAAGTTTTGATTCCTCATCTAAATCTTCACCAGTTTTTCTCATTTCCGTTTGAAGCAAGTTAATGAGTTCGAATAATTTTTCAGAACTTTCATCACCTAACTCTTCCAATTCGTTCAAAGAACGAGAAAGTGTCCTCAATGTTATTTGATCTGAATTCAGCCCGGAAGCAGCCTTTTGCAAATTATGAGCTTCATCAACCACCAGAAAACTGTCTTGAAAAGGCACCTTTTTCTTAATGACCCAGCTCAGATTTTCATCAATCACATAATTGTAGCTTAAAGAAATCACATCAGCCAAAGGTAAGAACTCACGTTGCAAATAATATGGACAAACCTCAAGATTTTTAGAAAGATCTAATATTTCAGAATAAAGAAGCGGACCATCCGCCGCGGCTTCAGGATCAACCCTATTCAATTTTTGCCTATAAGGACAACCTTTCCCTTGATCTTGACAGAGGAAAGAAACATCACTATAACTAGGAGAACCACCCATATCCTTATCCTTCGCCAACAAACACATATCCCTCTTCCCACGATAAGAAAAACCAAAAAAATCCTCCTCCACCTCCCGATTAATCGTTTTCAACTCTTCAATAGGCCTATCTGTTTCATTTCCCGTCCGCACAGCCCAAATTATCGTATAATTATCGGAATAAGGTAACAAACCCGCTAGAATGACAGGAGTTTTTCCAAAACCCGTGGCCGCATGTATACAAATGTTTGATTTCCATATCTCTTCGTGAATTTTTTCTTGCATTTCCTTTTGTTGTTCACGATAGGAATAAGGAAAGAGCTCTTCTCTCATAACCATCTTTCTCCATTCTTGTATTTTTTAAACGATATGAATATTATGTGAAAACTCAACTTTGACATTCCGAATTATTTTCTTGCCCGTTGCCGAACTCTTTGATCTGTTTTTGGTTTTTGTCATAAACAACATCTTCATATGAGCGAGTTGGAATCTCTTCCACTCTTAAAAATTCTAAATTTTGTTCATCTAGTATTCTTTTCGCTCCTGAAGTAATGTTGGGAGCAGCTACTATTCCTCTTATTTCTTTTTCAAGTTTCTTCTCTAGCTCGTTCACATATCTTCCAAGTTGCCATACTGCTGAAGATGTAGCTTTTCCTCTCTTGAACTCTATAATCACACCTTTTCCTTCAGAGTCTTCTCCGTAAAGATCGACTTCTCCTGTTTTGATTTTCTTGTTTTTTTCTTTAACTTGGAACCCTTCTTCAATTAGGTCAGGATTTTGAACAACTGATCTTACTAGATCCTCTTCTGTTCCTACCAATTGTAATTCTTCCTCATCCTCTAATTCAAACGCCGCTGAAAATTTTACATTCTGAAAATCAACCAAAAGAAGTTCTTTAGGTGAAGATCTTGTAGAGACAATTTGGACTTTCCCGTCTTCAATTTTAATTTCCGCTTCGCATCCGGGAGGATTCCAGTTTACGGGTTCTCGTTTTTCTTTTTGATGGACTAGTAGAGTACCGTCCGGTTTGACGATTATTACTCTTTCCCCCTCCCTGAGTATAGAACCCGCTCTACCTTGATAATCCACTGAACATTCTCCTACAATTATGAGAGTTTTGTTTTCTTTCAATGCTTCCTTTAGAAATCTTTTCGCTTTATTGGGTTTAGGAGCTCTAAGTATTTCCATTTTCGAACCTCTCAATATTTAGAGTTTAGACTGTTCAAGTTAAAGTCGAATTTCAACTCTTATTATTTTTGAGTTGAGGTCATTGAAAGTATAAATCACTGCTTATTTTTGAACATTTGATATCGGAATTTCTTTTATCCAAGAGGGAGTTCTAGACATTGGTCTAGTTTGACAATTGGAAAAAGATGTCTTTTGATGGAGATAATTCTAGAAAAAAAGGTTTTTTAGAGGTCTTCGGATTCCACTCTGGAAAGACGCATAGCGTTTCCAGTCACACCTAGAGTCATACCCGCATCTCCAGCCAGGACTGCTAAGGCAATTGGGACATATCCTAAGGGAACACCAAAAGCTAGCAAAATCTTCACACCTAAGCTTGAAAAAATATTTTCTCTAATGATACCGTTTGCCTTCAAAGCCATATTATAGAGATAGGGAAGCTTGGTAAGATCGTTCTCCATTAAAGCAATATCCGCAGTTTCAAGAGCAGTATCAGCGCCTGCTGCTCCCATCACTATGCCCACGTCGGCAGCAGCTAATGCTGGAGCATCATTTATACCGTCCCCAACCATACCGACTTTATCATCCTCCTGAGAAAAATTCTTCAAAATTTTTACTTTTTCATCTGGTAACAATTCAGAGTGATACTCATCAATTCCAACAGTTTCAGAAATAGTTTCAGCAGTTTCCTCATTATCACCGGTTAGCATAACCGTTTTTATCCCTTTTTTCTGAAAGTCTTCAATCACCTTTTTAGCTTCATCTCGAATTTTGTCAGATACTGCAATTATTCCTTCGAGCTGATCTTTGGCGGTTACGAGAATGACTGTTTTTCCTTCTTTTTGCAGTCGAGGAATGGTTTCATTTACTAAGTTTAGACAATTTCCTTTTCTGCACAGGTGGGAGGCTTCTTCCTTTATTTTTTCACTATTTGATGAGTGATGTACATGAGTTATGTCGAATCCCAGTTCTTCTAAGAAGGAAGGTTTTCCAGCATAATGTTTTTTCCCTCTTAGAGTAGCTTTTACACCCTTCCCGCTAAATTCTTTAAAATCTTCAATCTCATGTTTATGACTAATATCATGATTTTCTTCTCCGTGATTTACAATTGCCTCCGCTACAGGATGCTCACTTCTTTCTTCAACTCCACAAGCACAGCGAATTAATTCTTTTTCACTCATTCCATTCAGAGGTATAACATCGGTAACTCTAAGTTCACCCTCAGTCAAAGTTCCTGTTTTATCAAAAGCTATCAAATCAATTTCACCCATTGTTTCCAAATTTCGCCCACCTTCAATTAGAACTCCATTCCTAGCTGCACTCGTAATGCCCGAAACTACAGTCACGGGAGTGCTAATGACAAAAGCACAAGGACAAGCAAGAACAAGCATAGTAATTCCACGAACAAACCAAGTAATCCAAGCTTCATTGAATAGAAGGGGAGGCAGCAGAGCCACAAGAATCGCTATAAGAATAACTATTTTTGTATATTGAGAAGAAAAACGTTCGATGAATTTTTCTCTTTCAGTTTTTTCTGATTGAGCCCCCTTAACCAATTCCACGATTTTGAAAAGAGTACTTTCAGTCCCTTTTCTACTTGCTTCGATTTCTAGATATCCTTGCTCGTTTATGGTCCCTGCATAAACCTCATCCCCATTACCCTTATCCACAGGGATACTCTCCCCGGTTATTGGAGCTTGATTCACTGAACTATCTCCTTCTACGACAATCCCATCAACAGGGATTTTCTCCCCCGGTCGGACTAAAACTAAATCGTCTTTTTTTACTTCTTCGATTGGAACTTCCACTTCTTCTCCGTTCCGCCGGGTGGTAGCTGTGTTTGGTGAGAGGTCCATTAATTCGACGAGAGAACCTCTAGCTTTTTCTATGGAATAGTTTTCCAAAAGTTCTGAAAGATTAAAAAGGAATGCCAGGGTGGCCCCTTCAAGGTAGAGATGTTTTCCTCCGATAAAACTGACAATGATTGAACCGAGAATTGCAAAACTCATCAGAAGGCTGATACTTAGATTTCGTTTTTTCAAGGAAAAGTACCCATTTTTTAGAATAGTTTTTCCACCGATCCCTATACTGAGTAGTAGGAGGAAATCTGAAAGGACAAAACCTTCCCCTCTCAGAATAATTAGGGTCATGTTGTGTTGTTCAAAAAGAAAAGTTAGAAAAATTCCTATTCCTAATAAGACTCCACTTATCCAGTTTCGAACAGCCCTATTACTTTTCCAAACGTTTTTTGCGGGGTCTTCTTTTTTTGAATATTCTGGACTTTTGCAAGTTCGGCAAGAATAGTCTTCTTTTTTCTCATTCTTCTGCATGAGAGATGCCTTCCTTTAAAATTGAAAGGATGTGTTCATCCTTCAAGCTATAATATTTATGACGCCCTTCTCTACGAACTTCAACTAAGTTTTGATCTTTCATTCTACGCAAGTGGTGGGATATGTTCGATATTTCATGGTCTATTTCTTCAGCAATTTCATGGACACATTTTTCCCCTTTCTCCATGGTTAACAATATTTTCAATCTAGTGGGGTCGCCTAGGAGTTTGAACATTTCTCCGGTTTTCCTAAGTTTTTCTTTTTCATTCATATATTTGAATAAATGTTCAATTGTTTAAATAAATCTATTCCTTACTGCCGATCTCAAAAAGGCAAAATTTTTGAGAATTAGAAAAACCGTGATATTACTTAAAAAATTTAAATCCAGCCCAAAACTCCTACAAATAATGTTAGACAGGATAATACTATAGCCCAAATCGTTCCAACGGCCATAATTTGTTTTTTCCGGCTCTCCATATCGTACACCCAGTAAGCCATTAGGAAAAATGGCAAATATCCTATCAAGAAAATGAGCCACGGAGCTGAGCTATTCCACAATGGGTATTCCCAAGTAAGGGCTCCGGCTTTGTTTAGAAATATTTCTACAATAACACAAAGAGTTGCTCCCCCCATCGCTGTTACCAGACGGTTAGGTAGTCCGAGTATTTTCTCTCCTTTCTCTTTTATGAGAAGTTTAGTTGATACAATACCTAAAGTTGCAAACATAAACGAAATTTCGATATTTAGCCCTATTAGTATCAGATAGGCTGTCCCGTGATCAGGAGCCCCCCAAACCGGAGCAAATTGTGTAAAATGGAAAACTAGACCGTTCCAAATCTCATTTATCCAATCCATACCCCAAAAAGCTAGACCGGCTAAAACAGCACTCCAATTTTCCTTTTCTACCTCTGACATATAGACATACAAAACAAGTAACAAAAGAGGAATTACATACCATTTAAACTGTGAAGGATCCCGAAGGATTGCCAAAGCCTGTGCGGTCGCTTCTGAAACCATATAACCACCTCAGTTATGTTCTGGGTGTGCTCTGGCGAATACGTTATAAAACTCGCTTAAAATTTTTGCCTTTTCAAAAGTAAAGAATCGTTATATTTTGTTGAAATTTTATTCTTCTGGTTTTGATATCATAACTTCGGTAGCTTTGATTACTGCCTCGGCTTCGTCTCCTTCCTTTAAGTCTAGGTCTTCTGCTGCTTCTTTTGTTATGAATGCTGTCATGGTTTTGGGTTCAACTTTGATTTTTATTTTTGCTCCGACTTCTCCTAGGTCTACTTCTTCTATTTCACCTTTGAGATTATTTCTGGCGGAAAGTTTGTTTGACATGTTTTCCCAAAAAGTTCTTTCTTTGATTGTCTTATTTAATCCTTCCTTCATCCATTTGTATCTCTCCACCAATTCTTTTCCTTCTTCTGTGAGGGTTGTTCCTCCACCCCCTTTTCCCCCTTTTTCGGATTTTACTAGTTTGTAATCTAGTCTTTCTTCGAGTTTGTTTATTATTCCCCAGGCATGTCGATATGACATGTTCATGTTTTCTGCTGCTTTGTTGAGTGATCCTTTTTCTTCGATTTTGGTTAGGAGGTCTATTCTTCCTTCTCCCACTATTGAGTCTTCTCCTTTTTCTAGCCAGAACTTTATAGCGGGGGAGAGTTTTTCTTTTTCCATCTTTCTGCTTTTTATTCAGTTATTTTTCTAAGTAAAGTATACCGACATGTTTTGTAAAACATAAAGCTTTTAAATAAGAATTCGAAATGTGGCAATGTTCAGAGAAACATAACGGTATATGGAGGTGAAGACATGAAAGATTCAAAAATTTTTGCAATCCTATTAGCGATAATTTTTGTCATCGGAGGGAGTCTTTACTTTTATTCCCAAAATACCTCTGGCCAATCATCGGAAGTATATATTCTTCACGCCGGGAGCCTTACAAAACCCTTCGAAAAGATCGACAAGATAAATGACAACCTATCGGTAAAAAACAAACCTCACGGCAGCGTAAAAGTTTCTAGACTCGTCAGCGAAGGTCAAAAGAGCCCTGATATAGCTGCTGTATCCGATTATTCACTG
>CAZSNS010000010.1:14897-45581 GCA_964608515.1 Hadarchaeota archaeon (SeqCode) | reverse complement strand
AACGTGTTTAACTGCAGAGCTTTAGACAAGTACTTCTGGAAAATAAAAACTCAAAACAAGTACTTACTAGCCTCAGTTCTCGGAGTAATACTAATGCAGTTTGCAATAGTTTATGTTTCCCCGATACAAGCGATATTTGGAACGACAGCACTCGCTCTTCAAGACTGGTTGCTTATTTTAGGAACAGCAGCAATCATAATTCCAGCGAATTTGATCGTTTTGCCAATCTTGAACAAGTATTTTTCCTAAAAACTATCCGATTAAGAGCGAAATGTTCAAAATTTTATTATTAAAAAATGTTGGAAATTTTTTCATCTAGGGCTAATATTAACAATGTCTAATCTCATTTTCGGTTTTAGAAAGTTAACATTAGAACAGCCAAGATAATCATTAAAAACGACGCAAGGCTTAAAACAATCGTCGTAGAATCCAACACTACACCCTCTTCAGTCGTGGATCCAGTCTGCATTCCAGATTCAGTCGTGGAAGCAGCCGCCGCTTCTGGTTCGGTAGTAGAAGCAGTTTTTCCTGCTCCTTCTTCCCATATTTTTATCCTGTCCTCACCTTTCTCAATCACATCAGCTTTCGAAGCATTTTCTTTTATAGAATCAATACCCGTCATAACTGCTTGTTTGCTTGAATATCCTTGACTTGCAGCGATAATTTCCTGATTTTTAGCCTTCAATCGAAAACGGTGCCTACCTTTCTTATCTTTAAAAATTTCGAAAACAGGTTCAGCCAAAATCTCACCTCCCCAATCAACTCACATAGAATCTTAATTTTTTCACGTATACAAGGGTTTGCTTGAAGAAGATGGTTCTAAGAAAGTGTTTTGAAAAACTTGTCATGACTGTCTGATAGCAAATAGTTAGGGTTATAGTGACAGGTTGTTTGAATTTAGAATGGGTTGAAGTAATTTATGAGGATGTGGATGATAGCTCCTAGTTTAATGTGTTCTCAACATATTGTCGGAGAGCATAGAGAATTGCACGCTTTGAAAGGTTCTTTAGAGAGAACAAAACCAGAATACAAAAATTGTGAAAAACACAGGAAAAATCTTACCACACTTGCAAAAGATGGTCTTGTCGAATTGAAATCCTTGAAGAAAAGACACGAAGAATTAGTCAAACATTTGAAAAATCATAAATCTCCAATCGGAAAAATTCCAACACTAGAACACTTACCCGAAAAAGTAGCGAAAGCCGAAGTGAATAAGGAAAAAGCCATCCAAGACCTTATCGACAGACCGGAAGCTTGCAATCCTAAAGGATGTTGCAAAAACAACTTAGAAGATTGATTTGATTATTTTTCGACCTAGTTCCCACTAAGCATCAAAACCTTCGTAAGCATTATTTTTTGATTGTTTAGGTTTAATTTAGAGAGTGCTTGGTTCTGTTGTTTTAGTTATAATTTTTAGAGCTTCTTGCTCACAAACTTCAGCACAATCGCCGCAACAAGTGCAAGCTTCTTGGTCTGTAAATCTGGTGTCGTGAATTGTGATCGCGTTTTGTTCACAAACTTCAAGACAATCCCCGCACCCAGTACATTTTCTCGAATCGACAAAAATCGAACATGTCGCTTCTTTTGAAACGGACAAAATAATCCCCCCCTTCTCAGCCCATTATTCTAACTTGTCTGGGTCAAGTCTAAAGGACTTTACTGTTCCGCTTATAAGAAAAATATTCGATAATAACTATACTCTTCCAATCACCCCTTTTCAAAAGAATAATTGGGAAAATATTTTTGCCGTTCTTGAAAATGTGCAAAGTAGAGGAGTTAGTTTGTTTGATGTGAGTTTTCGAGAGTTGAAACTGTTACTGTCTGTTTTGGGTTTGTTGATTATTCCGACGTGGTTGGTGTCTGGTAATCCTTTGTTCGGGTCGGGTGTTTTTCGTCTTTCTTCTAATTATGGGATTTTTGTCGTGGTTTTTCTTTCGATTGGAGTTATGTGGCGTATTGTTTCTCTGATTAGGGTGGAGGATGTTCATTTGAAGGTTGTGAATGTTTTAGGTTTTGAGAAAAGTTTTAAACAAATCATTATCGGGTTCTCGAGTGGGGTTCTTGTAGGAGCTTTTACCGTTTGGTTGAATTCTGAGTTTTTTTCTGTGTTTTCTTTTTCAAGTTCTAAACTTGTCTCGATGCTTTTTGTCGCGCCATTGTTCGAGGAGACATTGTTCAGAGGTTATCTGGTGAATGAGGTTTTAGAGATTGGGGACGGGGTGAGGTTTAAGATTTTGGCGGTTTTTAGTTCGGTTTTTATCTTCGCATGGGTTCATTCTGAAAGTCCCGAGTTGAAAGTTTTCGGAGGATTGCTATATACTACTCTATACTTGTGGAATTGGGATAACAACCTCACAGCAGCAATAATGGCACACCTGGGAGCAAACTCTGCAATACTTTTCACCGCTTTCACAACTTTAAACCCGGAACTAGCCTTGCCGACGATAATATTTACCTTTACAGTCCTCGTCCTATTAGCGCTCATTATTTGGAACGTGGAAAAAATCAGCAAACAAGTGTTTAGATTTTATAGAGCCCTTCTAAAAGAGCGGAGTGAGGATTCATCACAAAATGATCCTTCGTTAGAGACGTCCTGAGTTGGTTTTTTCGAAGATTTTAAAGTGAGGATTTTTTAAGATTATTTGATGGATTTTAACTATGCAAATCTTGGATGGTTAGGGTTTCTCGGCTTCCTAGGCTATTTCGATCCGAGATTGTACTATCTTTTCTTCCTCTTCTTCCTGTTCTTAGTCGGTCCCATCGTGGGAAGTTTGGTGGAAAGTGAAGAGGAAAGTACAGAGTGAGTCTAGGTAAAAGAGGCGGAGTTAGACCACTAGCTGGTTTAACTATCAGTTGTAAGGATCGCTAAATACGAGAGGGGCGTAGGACTGGTTTATTTAGGACTCTACAAGAAGGCGGTTATGATGGGTTTACGGGAAAATTTAGTTCCAAAAAGGGTTTTGAAGAGTATTAATTTAGTAATAAATAGTGATTTGTATGGAATCCGTACCGGCAAAAATGACAAAAAAGCTCTTAGAAGAGCTGGACAAGCTCGTTGAAGAAGGATGGTATGCCAGCCGGAGCGAAGCGATACGAGACGCGGTTAGGGAACTAGTCGAAAGAAGAAAACTAGACAGACTTGAAGACGCCATAGAAAAAGACATAGAATGGGGTTTCAATAAGGAATGAAACTATTTCGTGGCTCCATCCTAGAAGTTGAATGTTAATTTGTTATTTTCGAGTGAATTTTTTTGAGGATTTTAAAAGGAGATATTTTCGGTTAATAGGAAAAGATTGGGGGTTATCCAATGACCTTTTTTATGGTGTTAACTATGTCCCCCCTTTCGTTTTGGGTTTAAGGATACCGTTTTTCCTTCTTTATGGGACAGGAGTAAGCCTTCTTTGATTAGTTCGTCGAGTATAGATTCTACTCTCTTCCCGTCTTTTTTGATTCTACCTTCAATCCATCCCTTTACGGAGTCATAGGGTTTGTAGTTTCCTCCCCATTTGCCGCGTCTCCTAAGTTTGTGGAAAACTGTGGCTGCGATTTCTTTATCGGTAAGTTCCTTTTTTGCCATTAGGTACACCTACTGAAATCAACGATTTATATCTTAATAAAAGTTTACTTTTTAAACCTTTCAAAGGTAATATTTATAAAATATAACTTGGTTAGTATGTAACCAAGAAAGGAGAAAAACCATGGAAACCAAACAAAAAGAAAGCAAAGATTCAGACGAATCCCTACTGATTCAAACCCTAGGAAAAACACCAAAACTCAGGATACTAGACTTCCTCCTAGACAACAAACTTTTCGACTTTAGCAAAAAAGAAATAATCGAAGAAACAGAAATGAGCAAAGCAACTTTCTACAAGTACTGGCCCGAGATTGAAGAGAAAAATCTGGTTGAGGAAAGTCGAAAATATGGGAAGACTGTGCTTTACACGCTCAACACGGATAATACAACGGTTAAAAAACTGATCGAGCTAGATGAGCAGATTATGAACCAATATACACATCCCTCCAATTCCTAGAAAAAATCCGGTACAAAAAACCAACTAGCACAATAATAATACCCAGACTCTCACCAACCTTTCTCACAAATGATCTGGAACACAAATTTTTGACAATTTCAGGAAAGAGACAAACCAGTCAAGACCTTACACATCTTTCCTTATTCGTATAAAGAATCGAGTAAGACTTAGCCTTTTATGTAAATGTTTTCTGTAAAAGTTTAGCTGTTTTAAAATATTGGTTAATAGTCGGAGCGATTCCTACGAAAAATAGGCTTTTTTATCATTAGTTGCATTATTTGTGAAAATACGGGTTTTAGCAAGCTTTACTATTTTCCTTTTAAATCCTTTTTTGGAAAGGTAAATGTCCTTTTCGGATGTTTTAGCTGTATATTTTTTTAAAAATAGAGACAGTAAAGTCTTTATTACTAAAGTATCGTATAGAATACTTAGGGTTGTATAAAGATGTCCGAGACGAAAAATGTGAGCTTCAAGGCGACGAAGGAACAGATAGAACTGATTGATAAGGCTGTGGAGTCAGGTCGTTTTACTTCGAGAGGCGAGTTTCTCAGGTCCCTTTTACGGAAGGTAGAAAACGCCAAATTATCTGAAAAGGCGAAACAGGATATAGAAGAAGCAAGGAAGCAAGAGGGCGAACCGCTTGACGAGCTCTTTTGAGCTGACCCGGACCCCTAAGTTTGACGAAACTCTTGAAGAGTTGCCTGAGGAAACTAGGGAAAGAGTATTGAAAAATCTCAAAGAGTTCGAAAAACAAGTCAACGAGTACTCCGTAGACCCAAGGCAACACGGAAGTGTCAAGTATATTGCGGAGAAGCGTGTCTGGAGGTTAAAAATCGGAGACTATAGAGCCTTTTTTGATATTCAGGGGGAAGAAATCAAATTTCTTTCAATCCTTCATAGAAAAGACGCATACAAGAAATAGATAATAAATTTAGCGAGTGAATATGATTTTCATATAAGAAAGGAGATATCACTCTTTCCTTTTGACAAAGATAAAAAGGATTTCACTTGAGACAAAGCGTTGTTAGGTTGGTAATTTTAGGAATGGTGTGAAAATAAGGACAGGAAGATGGTGAGAAGATGGAGAGTAGGAAAGGTTCTAAGGATCAGCTTCGTGATGATTTCGACCTGTTGAGGGGAAGATTGCCGGGTTTGTTGTTTGAGGTTTTGAAGGATTCTGAGTTGGAGGATGAGTTGGATTATGAGTTGGTTTTTCGTCCGGATATGAAGACTGCTAGGTGTAAGAGGGGTGAGGGTGAGATTCATTTCGGGACGGATAATAGGAAGATGGAAAATCTTAAGGTTGCTAGGAAGACGCTAGTTCATGAAGCGATTCACGCGATCGGTGTGAATCATAATGGGAGGATGCGTTCTGTAAATTTTTACTCACAACTATCTCGCGACCTGTTCACAGACAAGATCATGGAAAAACTGGGATGGGAACCCCCATCCGAGGAAGAAACGAAGAGACGATCAATGAGAAAAAACAAACAAGACTACAAATACGTCGCCTACTGTCCCAATTGTGACAACAAATGGCACAGAAAGAGAAAATCCAAACTGATCAAACACCCAGAAAAATACCAATGCAGAGAGTGCAAATCTAAACTCAAAAGTCGGGAACTGGAAGATAGGAAGTGAATCTCTCTACTCTTACTAGTTTGACTATAATCGGCTTATGTCCTAATTCTCATAATTTGTCTATTTTGTTCTAGTTTTTCCATTCGGGAATTTTTTCTGGTGTGATGTTACTTCCTAGGTTTTCGAATTCTTGACGGGTCATGTAATGGATTTTTGGAAGATATTCGCCCATGAATCCTTTATGATTGTTTTTTCCGATTAGGCTCGGATCGTATTCGGACCCGGCGAGGTCGCATTTTTCCCATGGTAGATTATTTTCGTGAGGATCGAAGGGACAAGACCATTCTGGCATTACGCTCACCCATCGTAAAATGAAACTTGCTGATGAGATGGGTCCCCAATTTACCCAGTTTACATTGTTGGATGAGTTTGCGTTGGAGGGTCTTTCTGATTTTCTCGAATATGCGATAATATAGCGATTATTTTCATCGACAACTAGTTCTTCGTCCATTATACTGGAGAGGCAACTGCTTGCCGTGGGGCTGAGTGGGTTATTAGTGTCGTAGGTGCCGATAGACCAGTAACGTACTTGTGCTTTTTCCAGGGTTGGGGAGCCGTTTAATGTCTTTGGGTAGGTGGGTAGTTTTCCTGTGAGGACGATAACTTTGTTCTCTCCCAGAGAGATATTTCTTCCGAGATAGGATGCATAATTATTGGTGGTTGCGTGGGGTTCGTAAGAATGTGGCTCGGGTTGGTCTTCTCCCCTTCCTGTTACTCCTAAATCTAACGCATTTACATAGTCAGTATTAGTTTGGTTTAGTTTGTTCCATCTTTGAAACACACCGAGGAAAATGCCTCGGAAAATTCCGAAAGATTTGTTCCAACCTAATTCGGGACCGAGATTAGAAGGTGGGTCGGCGGGTTTTGTTGGTTGTGCAGCTTTTTCTTGATTTGCTTCTTCATTCCAGCCGGAGGCGTCCGATAATATGTAGTAGTTTTCTCCTGTGGGGAGTTGGTAGTGGACTTTGGGAAGGTCTACCCCTCCTAATTTGTCCTTATTTTTGTCTGGAGCGTAATATCGGATCCAGAGTAGTCCGGTGTTCCATTTTCCGATTCCTTTTCCCCAGATTGGACTGTTCCAGTAGGGTCCTTGGTTTACGATTAGTGACCCGTAATGTTTTGAATTGTTATCACGATATGGGGGTTTGAAATCAGGATCTAGTTCTACTGGGTCTCCGGTTTTGAGGTCTATTTCAACCTTGTAGGACCTATTTTCAACATTTCGATCTGCGTTGGGTTGGAAAGGGTTTTGATTTCCGGGTTTTGGAGGAATGTCTGTATCAACGATAGAAACTTCTGTGGGTCCGTAAACTTTGCGTAATGTGTAAGATTTTCCATCGAAGGGAGCAGTAATTTGAATGCTGAAGAAGCGACAATGTGGGTATTCCCCTTCTATAACTACCTTATTTCCGAATGGGGCTAATGGTGTTTTCAAGACAAGGTAAGTCACATGAGGATCTGGAAGTCCGCCTTGCAATTCGTCGAAATCTACAGAATAGGTTGCTTTTCGAGATAACCATTGTTGAGATGGGTTCACATTTTCAGGTTTTACCAGGCGAAAATCTTCTATTAAATCAGGGTCCACACCTTTCGGTATAACCTCGTCCGGGATTTTCGCAGGATTTTTCCCTTCAACCCAACCTTCGATATAATCTTCCAAATCTTCAGAAATCTCCAAAGCTTCGTTTTTCAAAACTTCTGGATCTTTATAAGGATAGTTAGGAGGTTTCCAAACTACACGGGCTACAAAATCGAAACTGATTACCAGTATGATGCTGAAAATTATTCCGAAAATGATTATTCTTATTATTTTTCTTTTTGTGGATTTTTTTCTTACTTTTTTAAACAGTCCAAATTTTTTCGATAATTTTTTTCGTCCGAGAAAAATCGCTACGGAAATAATCAAAAAGATAACAAAAATGGTCAAAAAGTGAGTGTAGAATAGGAGGAAGAGGAAATAGAAGGAAAGAAACAGGCACAGAAAGGCATGGACTAGTATTTTCGGTGACTTGTTTCTCAATAGTTTATAAAACACTAAATAAAGCGCATAAGCTATGGAAAGTCCGACAAAAGTTTCCAAACTGCTACTTATCATGTACCGTGAATAGGAAGGGGACAATTGAACAAATACGGTCAGTCCTAAACTAAAAACCCAACCGATCAAGAGAATAAGGTTTAGTTTCGACTCAAAAAAGATAGAACCCTTCAATTTTTGAACTGGAGACTCTTTTGCTCGTTCACCTTTAGAAGTCATTCCAATCAAGCCAATAAGGTAGAATTTTTCCACAATAATTAGAGGAGCTATCAACTTAAGCTTTTCATCAATTCTCTGAACCCGTGCTTGGTTCCGTCTGGCGATTTTTAGGGGGTCTTTTCGAAAAACTATCGAGATTCAAAGAATAGTTCGGATGTTTTATCCTTGTGTAGAGTGATGATTAGAAAAATAAACGTTGATAGTAATAATTTTTTCTTGGACGGTTTTATGAACTCGTTTGGTAAAAGTGATGGAGACAGAGCTGAGGAATTGAATGAAAAAGCTAAGAAAAGTCCGGAAGAAGCCAAAACAGACATTGGTGAATTGGTTGATTTATTGGAAAGTGATGAAGGGGAAGCTCGTGGACATGCTGTCCGGGCTCTTAGACTGATTGGTGAGGAAAAACCTGATCTTGTAGCGCCATATATTGACAAGTTTGGAAAATTGTTGGACGATAGTTATGGTAGAGCTCGTGGAAAGGCTGCCGATGCTCTCGCACACATTGGTGAGGAATATCCTGAAAAAGTAAAACCTCTCGTTGGCGAGATTGCGGAGCTTTTGAATGATAAGGATAGGTCGGCTCGTGAAAAAAGTGCTTTGGCTCTTGGACAAATCGGTAAAGAACAACCTGAACTGGTAGAACCACATATCGGTAAAATGGCGGAGCTTTTGAACGATAGTCACGGAGTGGTTCGGGGACATGCCGCTCTGGCTCTTGGAAAAATTGGTGTGGAACAACCTGAATTGGTGGAGTCATACATTGGTGAGATAGCGAAACTTTTGAAAGACAATCACGGATGGGCTCGTGGAAAAGCTGCCGACGCTCTCGGACAAATCGGCAAAGAATATCCCGAAAAAATAGACCCACACATCGACGAAAAAGACCTACGATCACACACCACAAAATAAGTCTTGAAAAACTCAACTTCAAAACTATAGCTAGTGGGTCATTTTTAGATAAAAATAGACTTTGAAGACAAATGGTAAGGAGTGAGTGGAATATCAGAATTCTTTCAGAATTTTGTCCCAAAAATTTGTTTTCTCGGCTTTTCTTATGATCCTTTTTTGTAGGTTCTCATAGCGTTCATTGAACTCATCATCACATAACCTGAGCGTTACAATCGCTTCCTCCAAACCAATATCATTTCTATCTGCGTACTTTTGCCGGCTCTCCTGGAGCCATTTGAGGTCTCTGTAACCGGTCCCCAGTAAAGAGTTTAGAAGTTTGGGTTTCATTTTAGTATTATTCATCTCTACTCCGAGGGGGTCTTTTTTCGCCTTCTTGAGATACTTGATGGTCTCTTTTAATCCTTTCCAACCACATTTTTCGTAAATATACCCCCACCCTTCGGTGAACACATCCAATATTTTAACTTCTATCCCTTTCAGTTTCCAAACTTTTTTCTTTGACCTGGATCCCTTTTCGGACTTCTTGACGGGTTCGATTTCTCTCCTTATGAACTTTTTATAGCCGAAAGAATAGGGATTGGAAGAACTAGACTCTATCATATCTATGAATTTGATCTTCCCGTTCGAAAGGTAAACGTCTGGCTCTTCCAAATCTTCACCTGGTTCGCGTTCCTCTATCACGATGGAATTTCCGGGCGTATACTCCTCCAATACCTTCATCATTGCCTCCTCGAAGACTAAAAATCCATCCGTGGTTGAACTACTCAATATCATAATCCCTCCTAGAATTTCTAGAGACAGGGTGTTCTTTTTTAGCTGCACGCCTAACCCATATACTACCCAAAGAGAATAGTCGTCCGTTTTTCTCTTCTTTTTTGATGATTTTGTCTACAGTTTTTTCGTCCACTCCCTGGGATTTTGCAAGTTGTTTTATTTTGTTGATTGGTGCTCCAAATTCGTCAGTTTCTTCGTTTTCGTCTATCAGATCGATAACTATGCGTGTTTTGAGTTCTTTCTTTCTGGTTTTTATCTTTGAGAGTTTGTTTTCTATCTCAAGTAAAGCGTTTTGATATTTTTCTCGTTGTTTTTGGTCCTCGTTAAGACGATTTTTTACTTCGATTAATGAAGAATCGGATTTTGATGAAGAGTTATTTTCTTGCCTTTGTTTTGAGATTTGATTTTTTAGAGAATCGATTTCTTTTTCAAGAGATTCTATGTTTCGATTAATTTTTTCCTTCTTTTCCTCTAAATCCTTTATTTCTCCCTCAAGTTCTTCCACTTTCTCAGGATAGTTTATCAAAAAATCAACCCCCAGATTTGTAATTCTTCGGAAAATTAATCCTCATTCAACCCCGTTACGAGAACTCGATTTTAGACTTCTTTCGAAATCTGATTACTATCTTGTAACTCGTCACAAGTTTCCTTCGAAGGGATATAAGAATTGAAAGACTTTTCCCATTCTTCAACTTTTTCTCTTAAGAAACTCTTCAAGCCATCATATTTTTTTACAAATTCGTCATCTTCAAGATAAAGAGAAGCAATTGACTCCTCCACAGTTAAATCATTTTTGAAAGAACGATTCACTATCCTTTTTCTAATGATACTATAGAAATCTCGAATCTCTTGAGGCCAGCAAAATTCTCCACAGTTTTTCTTTTTGAGATGGTATATCTGTAATGGGTTATCCCTCACTTTCTTTAGATCAGAAAGTAGGTCTCTAACTCCCTCCCATCCATTTCTCTTGTACTCAACTCCAGGACTCAAGTGGGTTAATCCTTGAAACGCTTTCAATTCTTGACCGGTAAGCTTCCAAAATCGAAACTCAAGTTCACAATCAGTTTCCACGGCATCCGCTGGTTCGACTTCTTCTTCCAGAAATCTAACAGGTCCCTTGTATAATTTCTCTTTGTCACAAATATACTCGATGAATTCTGGACTGTTTTGTTCCAATGAGTATAACTCGCCTATGAAAGTTTCTCTTCCTAAGCTTTTATCCTCAATTATGAGTCTAGTGTCTTGTGGAAAGTTTCTTATTTTTTCCAACATTTCTTGATTAACTACGTCGTAAGGACATCTCCTCTTGGTTATGTCATCTTCAATACGTTTTAGTCGTTTTTCTTTCTTTTCGAGTTCCTCCTCTTTCTTCTCCAATTCTTTCCTCAAATTTTCAAGATCTTTTTCTTCTCTTTGACCGGTTCTATCGGTCATCAATTATCCCTCTACCAGAGATTTTGAAGAAGAGTGCCGTCTTCTCATGCTTTGACTGTTCATCACTATTTTTCGACCGAAAGGGATTTCGTAATCGGTAGGAAGTTCTTTGTTAAGTGTCCAGATTACATCGTATTTCGGAGGGTTTTCAGGATAATCCCCCCGTCCGTCGGTAAGATAAATAAGGCACTCTATTTCACCCCCTTCTAGTTCTTCGAACACGGGGCGAAAGTCGGTTCCTCCACCCCCTTCACATTTGTCTATGAATCTGTGAAGTTCGTTTTTTGTTCTAGCTCTTTCGTGAGCGTGAACATCAGCGTCGCATGCTATAAGTTCTGCTCTGAAATTATCAGCAGCATTCAATATTCCTGCGACTTCGCTAATGAAATCCCGTAATTGTTCATATTTGACACTCCCGCTTGTATCCACCGCCACTCCCACGTTCAACCTTTCTGATTTCAGAGCCGGGAAATAAATCCCTCTCGAAATCCATCTACGGTTCGGCTTGTTCCAAGTGTATTCGTTCCTGTCATGGGACAATATGTATCTTCTCAGAAGCCTCTTCCAATCTATCTTCGGGTTTTTTATGTTCTTCACTATCCTTTCCAGGCCCTTCGGCAAATCACCATGCATTTTCGCGGAATTGGCCGCCTTCTTCACTTTTCTTTCCCACTTGGTTTTTTCTGCCTCTATTTCATCCCATAGGTCGTGATCGTCTAATGGGATTCCTGATAATTTTTGGCCTTGTACGACTCTTATTTTTTGACTCCATTCATGACCACAATCTTTACAGAGAAATTTTCCTTCCGCTTCGAAAGTTTCTGATCCTTTTATTTTGTCTTTGACGATGAGTTTTTTCTTCTTGACATTGGAACTGTCACATTTTGGACATTTGTGTTCTTCTATAGCTGGGAGGTCTTCGTATATTTTCTCCGCCGACATTTCCTCGTATTCTTCTTCGGATATGGCAAAATTTGGAACGTTAAAACCCCATTCATCTAGAAGAGGGTTTATTGCTGCGTCGGCGGCTATATTCCATTTTCTTTGATTTCTGGATTCTTTTCGCCAAGGGTGGGCTAGTACTAGATGCATGATTTCGTGAGCTATGACCGCTTCTAGTTCTGTTGTATCTAGTTCTAATTCTTCCAATAGTTTTGTGTTATAGTATATGCTTTTACCATTCGTGCCCATTGGGAATGGTATTTCTTTCTCTTCTGTTTTTAGTGAACATGCTAGGTTTCCGAAAAATGGATGTTTGAGAAGGAGTTGGGTCCTGGCTTTTTTTATCTTGTCTTTCCAATTCAAATTATCACCTCACAGTACGAAGTCTTTTTTATCATTCGCGAATCGTTGAAATGCTTCTGTTTTTTGTACAGGAACTCCAGCTCGAATCGCATCCTTCACTAAAACGATTGAAAACTCTACCAGTTTTTCAGGTATCTCATTCGCATATTCCATAACTCTCTCGCTAAGATCGGGATTATTTTTAGCTTTGGCAACCATAGAAGATATCACGGCGCTGAGAACGTCGGGTTTTTCCGGAATTTCGTTTTCTCCTTGAAAAATTTGATCAACATCAGGTAAATCTTCCTTAATTTCTAGGAACGTCATAAACTCAGCTGCGGCTCCCTCCCCGATAGCAGCTGCGACATCCTCCTCGGCATCCAATCCCAAATCCATCAGGTTCGACACCCTTTCCCAAGTTCGTGGAGTCGGAAAGGTTTGCTCACTTTTTTCAGGGTCGAATTTGTAAAGCATATCTGATTTAAAGTTCAGAAAACCTATAATATCCGATCTTATCCCAACCTCGTAAGCCCAATCCTTCCAATCTTCCAAATTAGGCAAAACTTCGAAGTGCAAAAACCGGTTCGCAAGAGGTTTGGGCATAGGGTTCACAAACGCTTTATCACCTGATCGGTTCCCCGCGGATATTATCATCCACCCCTCCGGCATTTCATAATCTCCGAGCTCCTTTTGAAATACGAGTTGGTAAGCTGCTTTCTGGACAGCCGTCGGAGCTAGGTTCAGTTCATCAAGAAAAAGTACTCCTTTCCCCTCCTGGGGAAGAAATCCGGGCGGTGACCATCTCGACACCCCCTCTTCTTCATCAAGGCCTGGAATACCTCGTAGATCTACGGGTTCAAGCTGTTGGAGTCTTAAATCTATAAAGTTATCGTCGAGGTTTAACCCCTCGATTTCTTCGACAATCTGTCTTATTATGGAAGATTTCCCGATTCCTGGTCCACCCCAAAGGAATACGGGAATGTCCAGTCCGTCTTTCAGAGCCCACAAAATTAGTTCGTTCAGCGTTTCTTTGGCCTCCTTAATCGTCTTCGTCGGCATCTGCGACATCTGTTCTTCCTTCATCTAGAAACACCTCCTTTGGAAAATTGGTATTTTCTTGAGAGATTTTTCACTCTGATTCGGACAGTAGGATTGTACATAATATTTCAAACTCCTCGTAATAACTAATTAAACTGTTATGTATTTAAATATTTCGTTTCATATAGCCTGTTTAAATTACAAGTCCAAGTAAGGGTCAGAAATTTCCCTTAAGGTTTCGACCGTCTCTCTAAGTTCGGATTTCAACCCTTCATATTTCTCCGCAAACTCATCATCTTCCAGAGAAAGTATAAAAGCAGACTCGTCCAGGGACAGACCGTTTTCATAAGCATACTCTACTTGCCTGTTCCTTAAACTCGACAACCTGTGCCTCAAACTCTTCTTGCCCGTAGGCCTACGTATCTTATTGGTAAGGGCTTTTATTTTTAGACTAAGAGGTTTTTCAAGACCCCTTTCCAGTTCGTCGATCCGTTCTTTAACCCCGGCCCAACCGTCCTCAGCATAGGGGCGGCCGATGTATTTAGTTATCAGTTCTTTGACCAACTCTATCTTTCCCTTATCCTTAATCTCCCAAATGCGGTGCTCTGCATCTGGTCCATGCTCGTGGGTTCCAGCGGGTTTTAACTCATCTTCTAAAAATCTGAAAAGTCCAGGGAAACCGCAGGATTTTTCCGCATAACCGATCGCTTCCGTGCTCTTTTGGCTCTTCGCATAAATATCGAGGGTGAGGAGATTCTTCCCGACGCTCGTTTCTTCAAGTATTAGAGTTTGGTTCGGAGAAAGACTATTCAGCTTCCTGTATAGTTTTCTCGGACTCGACCTGCCTCGTATTCTCTTCCTTTTTTTGCCCGTCTTGTTCTTTTTGAGTTTATTTTCAAGTTTTTTGATTTCTTGCTTCTTGTTCTCGATTTTCTTTCTTATCCTATTCGGGTTTGTTTTGGATTGATTGGACTTGCTACTCATTTTGTAAAGCACCAAGAGCGTGTATAATTTATTGCCGTTATGTAATAAAAATTTTAGTTATTAATTGAATTATTTACCTACTTATTATCCTTCCATTCAAGGATTACTCGTAAATCCTCTTCTCTCGACTTGATTTTTTTCTTCAATTCTTCGTAGTCTTCCCTGAATTCGTCATCTTCAAAAAGTAGAACAAAAGCTGCCTTATCTGGGGAAATTTCATTACGATAAGAATACCTCAACAACCTATTCTTAAGTTTCCCTGCTTTTTCATTAACAATATGACCAGAACGACCCTCAAAGAAACTCAAATCAGACCCTAGAGGGTTTTCATAAGCTTTTATAGTTTTTTCCAATCGTTTATTCAAACCGCTCCAGCCATTTTTACTAAAAATATGTCCCAAATTCAGTTTAGAAAACCTTTTTAATATTTCAAAGTCTTTACCTTGTATCTTCCATATTCGATGCCGGGACCCAAATTCGTGCTTGTGATACCGGAAAACGTCGAATTCTTCTTCAATAAAAACACTTAAACTCGGAGGAAAACCTCTACCTCTAACGTGAACCTGTACAATTTCCATACCTTCACCTCCCCCCCAGTAAACAACTGCAAATTTCAAATCTTCACTCGCCCCTATTTCCTCGATATAGATTCCATCATCTGCAGAAAAATCGTCCCATTCCTCTAAGATTTCTGAAAGATCCCCCCATTTCTTCGACTTTACTGATTTCAAATGACTTAACTCTCTATCTAAATCGGACACTCGTTTCTTTAATTTCTCCTTTTCTTCTTCCGTTTTCTGTAACTCGGATTTGAGTTCTTCCTTAGTCTTTTCCGAATCGAAATCCGAACTATCATTCACACAAATCACCCAGATTATAATTTTTCATTATCATTCAGCACAAAACAAACATGGCAAATTCGAAATCAGGGTTGCGAGCAATACAAATTTCTGAGGATAAGCAAGAAAATTAGCCCGTTTATTTTTCCACTGATTTTACGTAAATTTCTCCAAGTCTCGTCGCTGAAAGTTCAAGACGTTTCTTCTTTCTTTCCTTGCTTATTAGACCACTATCCGCAAGTTTCTCTAGTCTGTATTGAATACTTGATCTCTTGACATCCTCGTCTCGAATATTCGCCACTTTTTCGACAAGTTCTTTTATCGATTCTATTTTTTCCTCGCCCACAATTACTTTTAGAATATCGTAATCTATTTCCGATAATTCTTCGATTGGAAACCTCGGAACTTCGACATAATCTTCCAGCCCAGAACCTCGTCCTGATTCATTGAACTTTTCGGTCAAGTCTGCAATTTCTTCCACGGACATGTTTTCACCTTTTTCTGCTTCTTCCAGAATATCAGGAATCAAATATTTCTCAGGTGTCGCATAAAAAATTTCTAGTTTTCCCGACTCTTTCACGAAAAAGGAAGCTGCCATCATAGCGACGAGTGCTAGTTTTGGTGCAGAGGAAACATTGATGTAAACCGGATTACCTTTCTCCATCTCTTGTTTAATTAGAGATCGAGTTTTGTGAAACACTTCGTCAAAGTCATAAATATCCAAAATTTCCTTTTCCACATCAAGAGGTAGGTCTTCAATTTTTTCTACAAAACTATCCGCCAACTCTTCCGAACTGGGATATCTTCCTTTGGATTCGTTTCTTAGTATTATCATTTTCTTAGCAGGGTATCGGTCGAAGATTGGCTCCACTATCCTGTCATACTCAAACCCATCCGTTAGGATATGAACTCCTGATTCTCTGTTTTCTTCCATATTTTTGCCTTACTTTCTGTTTGAATCTATTCTATATACTTTCTACAACTTTTCGCAACTCTTAGGCCAGGACTTAGTATATAACGGTTTGCTTAAATATGTAACGAATATATTCGAGGAACCAGGGCTCTCTTAGGTTATAATTCTACTTTTTCCATGGTTACCGTAGCACAGTCGGAAGGAAAGTTAATTATCAGGCCTTTCTCGATATCGTGAAGTTTTAGGTCTGACATTAGGTTTTCCCGGGTATCTTCTTCGATTTTTTCGTCAAGTTTCAAATCCAGTAGGTATTTTTGGTCTATCATCAAATTGGAATAGTTTTTCAAGACTTGGTTTTTGTAGAGCAATTCAGCGGTTCTTTTGGTGTATGTGATTCCTTTATCTCGGAGTTCGGTTTTTAACGCGTTTTTGTATATTTTCTTATCTCCTCGATAAGCAAACTGTGTGCCTAAAATTTTACAAACTTCATCAGCGGCTTCCTTTATTTCGTTAAGTGTTCCTGAAAAATTGTTTTCAAACTCTTCTCCGTTTTCCAGCTCTAATTCGGACGGGTAATCGATCTTCTCTATCTCTATTTCTTCTCCGTATTTGGGAAAGTTCAAAAGTATTCCTGAATCGAGATTAGTTGTTTCAAAATAAGCTCTCACCTGATTTCTATGTCTCGATTTAAGATTTTTTAACGCCTTACACTCGACGATTAGAGAGTTGTCGACGACTAGGTCTATTCGAGTGGTTCCGATGCTGTGACCTTTGTAAATTACTTCTCTGTTTTTCTGTCTTTCGTAAGGCACTTCGGAGTTTCTAAATTCGTGGGCGAGTGCTTCTTCATAAGGACCTTCTTTGTAACCTGTCCCCATTTCTTCAACTACTTCTTGACCGCATTTTTTCACTGTTTCAATTAGCTCGCTCAAAGGTTTGTTCACCTCCATTATTTTTCATAAAAATGATTTCATGGAAGTCTATCATGGTCGGAATCATAAATATGGACGAAAACGATCCCATCCGCTTCAGGAACGTTCGCTTCTAAATGCGCCTTACCATGTTCCTCCACTCTCTCTAAAATATGACTATAAATACCGTCAGGAATATTATGTTCTAACATTCGAGCCAAAACAGTGATCGTATCCTCACCATGAGAAACCTGTTCTCTATAGGCACCGAAAAATTCAAACTTCACAACAACCTTGACAAACTCCGCTTCAGGTCCAGCCTGGTGTTCATAGTCGTACTTTGATGCTTGAGGATTTTCAGCTATGTACTTCCGAACCTTTTTCAAAATTTTTTCCATATCCATCAAAATCACTCGAAATAAAAAAATGGGAGAAGTTACCCCTGATCGAATCTGTCACTCCCCCAGTTTCCCTTCTCCCATTCTAATAATTCTCTAAGCTCCCCGCTGAGTAAAGGTTCGACATCTCCAATCTTTTTTATCTCCTTTCCGAAAATTTTATCATCGTCATGAGATTTAGAAAAACAATCCTCACAAATTTCCAATTCTTTTCCGTTTTCAAGTGAAACTTTTAGAAATTTTGAAACCTCTTTCCAAGTTACACAAACATCACAAGCACGCCATTCCTCACGACTATTTTCAGGCATATACTTCCCACCTCATTGATTTTTTATTTTTAGAGAAACGAGATTAGCAATAAGTTCAGCCCTATTATCAGCAAAAACCCTTTTGACGCAATCTCGAGGAGGTAAATCGTCCTCACAATTTTGATAGTGACTAAACTCAAAAATTTCAAATCCGGAAACTCCTGGAGCAACATCAGGCTCCCCAGCTGCGTTAGCCCCATGAATCGTCTTCGGTCTTGACATTTTTCCCGTGAATGAGTAAAATTCTTGCCCGTAAAATGAAACATCTTCGAAATTAACCACTTTTCCACAATTTTCACAAAAGTAAGCGAGAACTTTATCCTCTCTATCAGCCATATTTATCGATCTTCTCAAATCAACCACCCTACCCCCCCGAATTTAGGCATAGAGATCCGCGGCTTCTTCCTGAGAAGTTGAATAAGATTCTAAGAATTCTACGAGTTGAGGGTACGAAGCTTTTGTTTTTCCACTCTCGATTCTGTTCTTTGTAGATTCAACCCAGCGGATGATAGACGGATCCATATTCTCTATCGTGATTTCGAAATCCTCCATCTTGGCTTTTTTCGGTTTTGTTTTTTGACCCTCTTTTTCGAGTTGTCTCGTGGTCCTTTTGAGTGATTTTTTGAACGCCTGATCACAACAATGTTTCACATCGGCACAAGAGAAATCCTCAGCTATTTCTGCCAAACGTTCATAATCAAGATCCTGAGAGGGACGTTCTTTAGTATAGTACTCGAAAAGCTTCCTCCTATCCGAATACTCAGGAGGCGGAACAAACATCGTCCTGTCAATCCTACCAGGTCTAGTCACTGCAGAGTCAACGTTCCAAGGATGATTAGTCGCTCCTAAAATCATCACACCCTCACGATCCTCGAAACCGTCCAACTCTGTCAAAAGCTGACCCAACGTCTCTCTTTTGGGAGCGGTCGCTTCGTCTCTTTCCGGAGCGAGTGAGTCTATCTCATCAAAGAAGAGAATTGATGGCCTGTTGTCTTTTGCTTTTTGGAATAATTCCTTGATTCTTTTCTCCGATTCCCCGTACCATTTATCGGTGACATCGCTTAGCTTGATGTGGTGGAAGTTTGCTTCGATTTCCCTAGCCGCGGCTTTGGCGATATAGGTTTTGCCACATCCTGGTGGTCCGTAAAGCATTACACCTCCACCGCTCTCTAACCTGTACTTATCATGTAGGTCAGGATATTCCAAGGGTCGTATGACCATCTCTTTGAACGTTTCTTTGACTTCCTCCATCCCTACTACATCGGTAAAATCAAGACCATCGTCTCGAACCCTTTGGAGTGTTTGGCCGCTTTTCTGATTTTTCTTGGAAATCCATTCTGCATTCATTCTTACCGCAGCGTCTAGCGAGTATACTAATTTTCCAAGGTTTTCATATGTGCCCTCGAGCCCTATTTTGGTCTGATTGTCGACCTTTTCCAACCATACTATTCCGAATTTTGAGTTTTCGGTATCATCATCGGTGAACTCTTTTAATTTTTTCAAGAGCTGTTCTTTTTCCCCGGATGTATTTAAATCTTTACTCTTACTTTTTGGTCTGCCTCGACCTCCAGGGAATTTTTTACTGGATCCAGGGCTTATTTTGCTCAGGAAGTCACCCAGTTTTTTTAGTAGTTTTTCGTCGTCTTTTCCGAATCCGTCTGCTATTGCTTGGTTTCCCATTTCGTTTTCCTTTATTATGACTATTCCACCGTTGAAGTTTTCTTTTTCTATTTGGGAGATTATTCTTTCTATTGACTTTGAGGATTCAAGTTGAAAATTCGTCAATATTCAACCTCCTATCTATTAATTTATTTCGTTATGTTTTTAAGTTTTTCGTTATATAATGTTAATAGGTTATATAGTGAAAGGTGTGTAGTTTTGGAATCAGTTAAAAACATAAACTATCAAGTAATCGAAACAATATCCCAAAAACCCATTCGCAAGTTACACCCGAAGGAATGGTGGGAGACAAAAATAGAAAAAACCAAAAAATTGAACGTTCCCAGTCTACTACGGATCGGAAAAGATGAGAAATCTCCGAAAGAAAGACTCAAGGACGTTTTGAATTATAAAAAAAGAAAAGCAGCAAGAAAATCTGAATCATTAGAAGTAAAAAAGATTGGAAATTTTACTTTCTCTCAAAATTCCAAAAAGTGTTTTATCTTACAAATGAAAAAAGCGAGAAAACTCCCCGCTGAATGGGATTTTCACTCCCTGATAAATGAAAAACTAAACGAGAATTCTTTTTTTAAACATGATAACATCCCAGAAGAGCTTTCTCTAGCTCATTCTGGATTCAAAAAGTTCTTAAATGTGAATGGTGAAAAGTTCGATTCCAATAAGTTGGGATGGGAAAGGGTAAGCAAGGTTTGGGAGTTTCCAGCAAAAGAACTGGATATTTTAATGGTGATGTTTTCTCCCGTAATAAGTAGATTT
The DNA here is from genome assembly GCA_964608515.1 of Hadarchaeota archaeon (SeqCode). GTDB lineage: Archaea > Hadarchaeota > Hadarchaeia > Hadarchaeales > JAGGTB01 > CAYLJV01. The sequence continues at coordinate 25,426 of CAZSNS010000010.1, read as the reverse complement.
TATGGGATTTGGGGAACGGCAGGGGTGAAAGGTTATCTGGAATTGGTTAAGAATAGGGAAAAAAGAGTTTTGGTGAAAATTTTGAAAGAAACGGGAGACCCCTTTGATAGTTTGGCTTATGAGAAAATCGAAGAAGAGGTCCGAGAAAAAAATTGGGAAATAGAAGAAGCGTTGATTTCTCTATATTTAACAGATAAAGAATTCAGAGAGTATTGGAATGGTTTGAAAACTAGATATGTGATGGATGTAGGAAAACTAGAGAGTCTATTTGAACAATATTTTGACTCTACCGAATCGGAAAAAATTGAATTTGTAAAGGAGCAAATTTTGAGAAATGTGGAAAGAGAGTTCAAAGAAGAAAATAATTCCAAATAGAAGTCATAACTTACTTTTTTGGTATGTAATGGAAAAATTTTATATATGGTTAAGCAAGTAATTATAAAGTGAAGCTAAACGGGAAAATCCACCCGCTAGTCTCTATTTTGTCTTCAAAATATTATTTTCCATTTTTTGAAGAAAAAGGTTCAGCTTTATTCTTGTCCAAATTCAGTTGCTCTTCTAAAAAATTAAGGGAGGTGTTTGTTTGATTGAAGAAAAAGATGTTCCATCAGAGAGGGATATCTTTGAAAAAATAGACAATCCTGGGGAAACCACTCGAGAAATGTATCAAGATGGTTTCGGAGATGTGGGATATGGTAAACAAACGGTAGTAAAGATGAGAAAAATGATGGAAAAATCTGAAAAGGAAAACCCGAAATTGTGGTGTCCTGATTGTGAATCATGGTATACTGTAAGTGAAAACAGCGAGGTTTGTGAGTGTGGATCTATTGGACTGAGAATAAGAAGAAAAATACGACACTCTAAAGATCAGAAGGAGGATCCGAAGCATCCTCATTCATATGGGGTCGAATCAGAAATTAGATGGAAGGTAATAGAAGGGTTCAAATAAACTTATCGCAGCTTATTCTGAATTTAGCTTTTTTCGCCTGCTTTTTCGGCAAGGAGTTCTTCGTCCAGGTAGTCTTCCACGTTTTCTTCCTTTGCACGCTTTTTCAAGTATTCTTTGTCCATTCTTTCTTTCCAACCTTTGAGCAGGAGGTATGATCGGAGACAATTACTGTTCCAGAACTTGCATTCGGCTAGATAATTTACTAGGATGTCCTCAGGGGAAGCTACTGAATCAATTTTTCCAGAACCCATGCCAAATTCTTCTAAATCTACATTGTTCCAGACTTTTCCTTTGTAGTGTGAATCAACTACCTCTACCACGAGTTCTTTCCCATCATAAGTGCCGGTCCAGATTCTCCCTACTTCTTGAGAACGAGGTGTGAAATTGAAGGTTTTTTTCATAACTTCTTCAAATTTGTCTCTTTTTTCATTTGAAACTATAATGTCAAGATCTCCCGTTACTGTCTTTCCTTGAGTATATAATTCTGCACTTGCTCCAGCAACTAGAATGATATCTAATCCTTTTTCCTGTAATTCTTTGAATAGCTTGAATCCTTCAGGTCCGACGCTCATCTTTAAACCTCCTCAATTTCAATATCTTCTAAATTGAGTTCTTTTTGAAACCGGTTAACAGCATCGGCGAGAGCATTTACTTCTTCGATATTTTTCTTTTTCGGCGGCATACGTTCAAGTAGGATGCGGATTGCTGAGTCGAAACTATCTAAGTCTTGTCTTTCCTTCAGTTTTTGGAGCTTTTCGTATGTTGTTTTGCTTACTCTGATAAGTTCGGACATGATACCATATTGTTAATTTTCTGTTAACATAAAATAAATTTCATGCTAGTGAGATCCGATAATGTTTCCTTGGTTAGTCTAGATTGCCAGTGGTTCTAGTTTTTAGTTTTTCTTTGATTTGTCTCAGTCTTGCTTCTTGGAAGGATATTTTTTCTTCTAGAGTTTCGCCAGGTATGCCTTCAAGGTTAATATCCGTTTCTTTTTGAGACTGGGATTGGATTTTGTCTAGTTTTTGTTTTTTGGCTTTGATTTTTTCGTAATGGTTTAGAAGTTCTACTGTGTCTTGGACATAATTTTTATAGTTTTCAGATGGCAGCATCTCGTGACCTGCCTTCAGAACAGAATAGACTACTTCAGTATCGTCTTGGTTCAACGTTAAATAGGCTTCTAAGAACAGTTCGTATTTATCAATACCTCGTGGAATGGTCCTTTTTTCGATATTCGTACGGGTTTTGTGGTCTTTAATCCTTCCATATTCTTCGATTTCCATCAACCTGTTCTGGAAGGGGATTTTTATTGAATCTCCGTTCTCCAGCTTGTCCAGTTCTTTTTCGCTCAAAATTTCTGTCAAGATTTCTCTTGCTCTTATTTCTTTGTTCATTTCAAGCAACTACATTATATTTTATAACGAAATATTTAAATATGTAATTGATTTATTTAATATTGGGTAATTGTTATTACCTGGGATTATAATTTTTGCATAAATAGTGGGGATTAGGCTTGACAGAATTATCGTTTTATGGTGGTATTTCAGAAATAGGTGGGAATAAAATTTTGCTAGAAGACGGAGATACTAGAATTTTTCTTGATTTCGGTACAGGTTTCAACCATGGTTCAGATTATTTCGTAGAATGGCTTTCACCCAGAGGATTGAAAGACCAATTCGAGTTCGGTTTGATGCCTGAAATCAAAGGATTGTACAGAGAAAACGAACTGGAAAAGACAGATTTAGAGTATACCGAGCCACGTATTGATGGTATTTTCCTTTCACATGCGCATTTTGACCATGTTGATCATATTTCGTTTGTTGATGAGAAAATCCCGATCTATTGTGGAGAAACTGCTTTGAAGTTTATCAAAGGTATGGAGGAAACTTCAAATCAAACAGACTATGAAGATCATAATTATCAAACTTTCAGAACCGGGGACAAGATCGAGGTAGGGAATATTAGTGTTGAACCCATCCATGTGGATCATTCCATTCCCGGAGCCTACGGGTTCCTCATTCACACAAGTGACAGAAAGATAGTTTATACCGGTGACTTTCGCCTTCATGGACCGGCTGGTGAGTTGTCGGAAGAATTTATTGAAAAAGCTGAAAATTTTGACCCTGATTCTATGATTTGTGAAGGGACTAGAATGGTTATCGATGAAGATAGGGAATGTTTGAGTGAAAAGGAAGTTCGGAATAGAATAAATAAGGTTGTGTCCGATTCGGACAAGTTAGTGGTCGGGACTCATTACGGTCGTGATATCGATCGGATACTTTCCTTTTACCAAGCTGCGGTTAAGAACGGGCGGATTTTTGCCATCCTTCCTAAAGCGGCTCATTTATTGAAGAAGCTTGAAGAGGATCCGAAGTTGGAAGTACCTTCATTGGAAGATGAGCATATTAGAGTTTATTATCGTAAGAAGAAATCCGAAAATTACGAGGAGGATGACTATTATGTTTGGGAAAGAGAGTTTATGGATCAGATGATTACCAGTGGAGAAGTTAGTGAAAAACAAGAAGATATTCTACTTTATCTTAACTTATACAAATTTACCGAGCTGATCGATATACAACCGGAGCCTAGGAGTTGTTTTATTTACAGTAAGAGCGAGCCTTTTTCAGAAGAAGGCGATGATGAGCATGAAGTGTTGAATAATTGGCTTGACCATTTCGATTTCGAATCTCACCATATTCACGCCTCAGGTCATGCTACTAGAGAAGAACTTAAGGAGATAGTTGAAAGAATAAATCCTGACAAGGTTTTCCCGGTCCACACTGAAAATCCGGATGTTTTTGAAAAGACCATCTCTGATGAAATCAAGGTTTTTAACAATATTGAGGAAGGTAAAAAATATCCTCAATAAAAATTTTGAACTTCATTATTGGAGGAAGTAATCAAAACTTCTGATTTAGAAATTTTTATCTGTATTTTTTATGGGTTTTATTTATGACAGATGTCGAAGAAAAATTGGAAAATTTAATTGAAGAATTCGAAAATTTTCAAATTCTGGAAAAACGAAAGAAAGCTAATAGTGTCGATCTTTTCTACTGTAAGAAAAAGGAAAACGGCATTGAAAGGTATAAACCTCCCTTAGAATTGTGGGAGTTCATGAAAAGACATGCGGAACGAATAGAAAAGTTCGAAATGGAAAAAGGTTCGACAATTGAGTTGTTGAGATTGGATTCCCTCGTTTGGCGGGTTTGTAAAAAGATGGGGGAGAGTAGGTGTGATAGAACTATGTTGAAACGGAATTGTTTTGAGAAGGTTGTGAAAAGGTATCGGAAGGCTAAGGAAAAACAGGGGAATGTTCTTTCCCTTACTCGGGAGGATCTTCATGTGATGGCTCTTGGGAAAAACTATAAAGATGATTTGGTTAGGATTTTTGAGTTGTTAGTTCCTTATGCTTCGGAGATTGATTGTAGTGTGGAAAGTGCTGCGGCGGGTTTGATGTTTTATGATGATGAGTTTGCGGAGAAGTATGATAAGCTCTCGGAGAAGATTTTGGAGATTGGGGAGGATGCGGAATTGTTTGAGCGGGTTTGGGATGAGTTAAGTGGTTGATATCGGGATTAGTGGGGTTGTTTTTGGTAAATGATTTATTGTTGTGGGGGTAGTTTTTATTGATGAATGTTTATATCACTCTTCTAGGTAGGAGTACTTGGGCTTTGTTGAATTCTTTCTATGCTTCTGTTGATGAGGGTTATGAGCCTGATTTGGTTCATGTTTTTGTTGAGGAGGGTTTTTTGGAGGAATTGGAGAAGGTGGTGGGGGGTTTGGAGATTATTGGTGAGGGTTTTGGTGTTTCTCCTGAGATTGAGACTCATGTGATTAGTGATGTGGATTTTGTTAGGGCTTCTAGGGAGATTCGGGATATTTTGTTGGATTTGTTGGAGGGGGATAATTTGGTTTCTATTGATATTACTCCTGGTAGGAAAGCTTTGGTGACTGCTGCTTTGCTTTCGATGAATGATTTGAGTAGGAAGGAGGGTTTGAATGTGGATAATGTGTTTTATTTGGCTATTGATAGTGTTGAGGGTGCGGCGAAGCCGTATTATATGATTCCTTTTGAGATTCAAGATTTGCGGGATATGATGGAAGATGTTGAGAATGCGAAAACAATGGAGAGTTAAGACATTGGGAGGGGTTTGAATGGTTGAGAGTTTGGCTGGTTTGGATGATGTTCAAATTCTTGTTAATTTGCTTGGTGAGGAGCTTGAGGTTAGTTATCCTGTATTTTCTCATTTTGATTTTTTGAGTGCTTATCCAAACTCTGAAGGTTACAATCTGAGAATAGGGGTGGAGGAGGAAGATTTTCTTGACTTGTCTGGCGGAGGGGTTGATTTGGGTAGGGAGGTTCCTTCGTTTTCTGATTTTAAGGATTGTTTGCTTTCTAGCGGGGTTTTGACTTATGAGAATGTTGAAGAGTTTAGGGATTATTTGAAGAAGAAGGAGAGTACTACTTCTAAGCCTGTTGTTTTTTGTCCTGATACGAATTTGCTTTATCAGTGTTTTCTTTCAGGTTTTGATGGTGTTGATTCTTCTAGTGTAAGGATTGTTGAAACTGTCAAGGATGAGGTTAAGAGGTCTATGAATTTCAAGTATGGTTCTCAAGACCTTCGGGAGTTGAAAGAGATTATAGAATGTCACGAATCACTTCTTAATGAGTTGGGTAATAAGAGGATGAAAAAATCTCGTAAGGCATCTTATTTGGCGATGAGGGAATTCAAGCGGTTGGATGGTGAGATTATTCCAGCTGTTAGTGAGATTACGAAAGATAGTGAGGAGAATGATCGGATAATAGTTGATTCAGTGAAGCGTTTTGGAGAGGAAAATTCTGTAGAACCTATCCTGCTAACTGCGGACGATCAGATTACGGATATTTGTAAAATGGAAAATTTGGAACATTTTTATCTTAAATGCCCTCACGAATTAGATTCGGAATTTTGCTCTCATGAAAAATTTCTCAAACTTATAACTAATCTATCACTAGTTTTTGGAGTTATCAAACTGAACTCGATAATTATTTTCGGAGAATTTGGAGGGAAAGGACCGGACCAGCCGAACCAGTTGAAATTAAAGTTCTTAGATGAGGAATTACATCCGGAGTTTAAAAAACATAAAAAAGTATGTCAAAACTTATCCAATCTAGATATTCAAAAATAAAAAAAGAATCACAAATACGAGACATAGTTTTGAAAAATGGTGAGTGGGATGGTTTCGATAAACTTGAATGGTGAGGAAAAAGAAATCGAAGCTATTATTTTCGACATGGATAACACACTTTTCGACCTCGTAGAGGCTAAAAAGAAAGCTTGTGAAAAAATCGTTAAATATCTAGAGAGAAACGACGCAGACGAGCTTTACGATTATTTCCTGAGAGAAGGTGTAAATTATGAAAATCCAGAAAATATCTCAAATTACTTGGACGATAGAAATATTCAAGACAGAGATATTCATGAAAAATGTCAAGAAATTTATGAAAAAGAAAAACTAGAAAATATATCACCTTATGAAAATGTAGAAAAAACTTTAGAGGAATTGAAAGATTCAGAATTAAAACTCGCAATTGTCAGCGGAGCAAACCAGAAAAACGTTGAAGCCAGGTTAAAAAAAGCGGGTTTATATTCTTACTTCGATTTTATAGTTTCCAGAGATGAGACTGGAAAAGCAAAACCAGACCCAAAATCATTACTCAAAACTTTGAAAAAATTGAATGTTAACCCACCTAAATCCCTGATTGTAGGAGACAGCAAAAAGAGAGATATCAAACCTGGAAAAGAAATAGGAATGATAACAGCACACGCAGAATATGGAGATAAAAATTTCTCAGAAAAAGTTGAAAAAGAAGCGAATATTTCCTTAGATAAAATATCTAATCTAGTCGAACTGATAAATTTCCAATAAGTTTCACCTAAGGAGTAAACAAAATTTTAAGATATGAAAAGGGATTATCATAGAAAAATTTGTAGAAAATACAAGATAAGAACTATAATTAAAGAAGAAGCAATAAAACCAACACAGTTTCCTAAGAAAAAAGAAAAATCAAGAATTGATTTTACTTAATCTGGAGGTGAATACTATTGTCTAATGAGAATATTAGGTGGAACTTTTTGAAGGATGAGCTTTGGACCTTGACCTTTGGAGCTATCTCAAGGGGGTCTAAGCTTTATAGAAATGATCCTACTGATGGAGATAAAACCAAATTCAAAAATACAATAAAGGATTATGTTTCTGATCTTATTCCTGATTATCGAAACGGAGTAGAGGGAGAGGAACATATGAAAAATATTAAGAATTTGTGCGAAGCTAGTAAGAAACATAAAGATATTCTACAAAATGGTAGCTTGAGCATAGGACGGGGGCAAAAAATCCTAAATCTCTATTTGAAATATCTCTGGTGTTTAGATGAGGTTGATAAGCCACCCCATTGCCCTCTTGATAGAAATATTTTAGAAAACGAACTCGGTGTTGACGAATCATGGACTAAACTTGACAAACTCTACAAAGATGAGGATAAAGACGGAAAATCATATGAAGAATTGATAAAGAAATACAAAGAAAAAAGTGAGGAAGAAGGATATTCAATTGCAAAAATGGAATTAATAGATTGGAATGAAAAAGACTAACAGTTTCCAAAAAACTTAATGCTAACTCAATTCAAAAACCTCTCCATTTTTCTGTTAAAGACACAAAAAACCGAAATCAGAACAATAATTAGAGAAGAAGCGATAAAACTAGCACAGGCCCTAAGAGGAGAAAGAGAATACGAATTGGATATCAGTAGTAAGGGGTAAGAATGGCTGAATCAAAAAAATTACCAGTTGAAGAAATACTCAGTCAGTTAGAAGAGCTAAAGAATTCAAAAATTCTACCAGTGTTGAACAAAAGGTTTTCTCCAAAAAAACAAATTCAACAGTTAAAGGAGGAGGATGATGATTTTTATGATTATAATAAGCACGTTAGAAAGGTCAAACAATTGGCAAAGAAAGTAACAAGTGAAATCAATATTTTTCGGATTATCCAGAGTAGAAGCACAGAAAACAAGATTTCTGATTTTTACGGCTGGCTGTTTAATCCGAAGGAAAGTCATTCAATTGGTAAAAATTTTCTAGAAAGTTTTCTCGAAATAGTATTTGAGAATAATGATGAGAAATTATATTCAGATTATTCTTTTAATTTGGCTCAAACAAAAGTTCATTTGAGACCTCAAAAAGAAAAGGGTGAACTCGATTTTGAGATTGATATTCCGAGAGAGAATGAGGGTAATTTTGGATGTATAGTAGAAAGCAAGTTTGGGGCTGAAGAGGGTGATGAACAACTTTGGAAATACAGAGAATATGCTGAAAGGAACTACGATGAGAGTCTATTGGTTTTTTTAACAAAGGAGGGGAGTAGGGAGATAACTTCAGAAGAACCGGGAAAGGATAATGAGTGGGTTCAAATCTCTCATTGGGATATACTTGATATCCTAAAAAATGGAGAACTTATTAGAGTAAAAGGAAACTTAAACGATGAAACAAAGAATTTAGTTAAAAGATTCAGAGATTATTTGGAGCTGAAATTAATGGATGACGATCTAAGGAAGAAATGCAGAAAACTGTGGGAGGATGAAAATTACAAAAATGGTTTGGAAAAGTTAGTTGAATATGGATTAATGAAAGAGTTTCACGAGGCATTAGAAGATAGGCTCAAGGACGAAGACTGGTTTAAAAATTACAAGTTTAGGGCGAAAGGGTTCAGGCCTATTAAAAAGATAGAACTCTGGAAAGAAAAATGGAGTCCAGATAGTTTTAAAAGTAGGTTATTTTTCAAAGTGAATCCTAGGGATCCAAGTAGTGGAAAAATAGCGCTTAAAATACACCACAACGATGTTACTCAGGAGGATGGTGGATTTATGAATGAGAAAGAGCATAGCGAATTTGAAAAAGAAATAATTGATAAGAGCCCTGAAGAGTTCAATCCTTCTGATCAAAAGTATCAATACATTATGACTTTTTGTGATCGAGACTTCAAACCGGAAAACTACCTATCTATTTTGGAATGGACAGTAGAGAATCTTCGAATATTAGATGATAAGTATTCTGAAATCATCGACGAAGCTATTGATAAATCAATCAATAATTAGTCTCCCTCAAACTTAATTTTAACCCATAACCAAAAAACTTCTAAAATTGGTTCATTTTTTTCAAGACGAGAATTACCCCTCAAATAGCCGAATAGACCATCTTAAATCCCTCCGATGGGGGTGTGGAGGGAGCAATATGTACGATAAAAAAAGTTAAATTTTAGGTTTTTTATGGTGTTATATTTCTTTTTCTTGGACTTTGTTTAGTGCTTGTTCGATTTCTTTGTCGATTTTTTTCTTGCAATTGTTGGCGATTGATTTGATTTCTTCTAGTCTGTTGTTGGTTCGGGATTGTATGTTGTCTGCTTTGTCTCTTATTTTTTCCATTTGTTCTGCGTAGGTTCTTATGTTGTCTAAACATCTGTTGAGATTGCTTACTAGTTCTTCGATTTCTTCTTGGTCTAATTCTCCTTTATCCATAGCTTCGTAGGACAACATTTTCTTAACCACGTAATAAACAAGTCGATGACCACTATTTCCTAGCTCGTTATTATTGACGAAAACACCTATTTTATCCATCCTTTCTCTAAACTCGACAGCGTTTGGAATGTTTGCAATATCCGAACGTAGAGAAACGAACATCCCGTACTTGATATCTCTCTCTTCCAAATCGTTCCAGAACTTTTTCACTTCTTTCCCCGGAACTGTATTGGAATAACTTTTAATTTCTATAAGGATATCCCTATTTATTCCAGAAGGTTTCGCTTTAAGATCCGTATAGGAATCCTTACCTGCCACATTCTCAAAATTATCGTCCATAAAGTGTTCATTCAAATCATTATAAACATCCTCTTCACTCATCTCACCGATATTAGCAGGTTTCGAAATAGTAGGAACAGCATCAGACAATTGATTAGCCACAGTCTCCAACTTATCTCGAGGACCTTCCAAAAACTTCTCAACCGTCTCCTCACTCTCAACAATAGAAGCATACGACAATACCATATCCCCCAAAATAATATACTTCTCAATCACCTCATCCAACTCATCCTCAGACAAACCCTCAACAATATCAATAGCCCTAGAATCCGACAAATTTATTTCAATATCCAAGTCATCAGACATAACAATCCGAAAATTAATTACTAATACATAACTTTTATTTTTATCTCAAATATCGCACCTCCAAATAAAAAACTAGAATTCGGTTTACCAATTTAGAAAATAATTCAACTAAAACGCTGATAAAAAATTTTACTCCTTTTACTTTTTCAATAAAAACGAAAAATAGAGAAACTTCCGGCAAAAAGCGTTGCGCAAAAATCAGCTGATGTCAAATTAATAATTAGATATAGCCTGAAACAATAAATTCAAGGTTTTCTTTCCAATGTTAGAAAATATTACTATTTATCCATCTGTATGTTCTTCTATTAGATTATCGATATCGTAAGATAATTCCCATAGTTCCGAAAGAGCTCGAACCACCCCCCAAAGTGAATTGCACTCTTT